>JANMNK010000044.1:0-7198 GCA_031373875.1 Pirellulaceae bacterium
GAAACCGAAGCTTATGTTCCGTGGCAAGCAGATGGTGGCTCAGATCGCCAAGGCACGGATGACACAGCCGTTTGCGATGCGTTGCTTTCGCATTTTCGAGGCGACTTAGTAGGACGACGAATTGCGATTTGGTCAAAAGAACTCAACTCCGAAGACATGTCCGAATCTACAAGAAGTCTACGGGTTGCTATCGAACGGTTGATTGCAGCGGGTGCGAGTGTTGCGATTCACACTTCGGCAGCAGGAAGTTGCGCGGGAGTTCAGTTTGAAAATGTGGAATACTGCGACGACAAATGGCAAGCAGTACGTAATGCCGATGCCCTGCTCGTAATGTCGGCTCGTGATGAATACCCGGGTGTCGAACCAGGAATGCTTCGCTGGCACCTTAAAGAAGCCGTCGTGATCGACTGTTGCAATTGCCTGGACCGCGAATGGATGGCGTTTGGTGATTTCGACTTCTACACGCTTGAGCAGCTTCCAATAGATGCTGCAAGCAACCAAAACACATCGTTTCCATCGTCGATCGTCGTCTCTTACGAATCCGAGCCCTCGGTATACTCGATTGTCAAGACTCGCAGTCGCTGCCAAACATTCCGTCCGCAGTTCGCTTGAACGACAATTCAAAAATGCGACCGCACTTGCGTTGGCCAACCAGTCGAATGAGGGCGTAACGCGTGCGAGGCACTGCGTGGCGGATTTTCAGCGGAAGCGTGGAAAACCGATTTCGGAAAGCCCCACAGATACAGCGCATAAGCTCCTAAATCGTAAATAGAATAGCATGTGGCTTGGGGTTCGGAGGCGTTGCCAACTTCGTTCGTGCTCGGACGGTGACATAAGTGTTGTCCGCTGACTGAATCCTCGCGGAACACGTTGATGAGACTCTGCCCAACCTTTGCAATCGCTTCGTAAAAGTTGCTTTGTCGACCCTCTAAATTGTCAGACCAATTTTTCGAACACCATGAACCGTTCAGCAGATCATACGAGTTTTCGGAATTCTGATGGTTCGACTCTGAAAAGTTTTCCTGAGCAGATTTGTAGCTAGATGCTCTTTGTGGTGTATGTCGAAATAGAGCTTCTACGATATCTGAGCCTAAGACATCGATTGCTTCGGCCCAAGATTCAACGAATTGGTTGCGTCCGAAATAGGACGAATTCGCTAAGCCGATGATTTGTGTAACGGCCAGTAGTTGGCTGTCTGAAGACAACTGCGTGCCGCCTACACTGTTCAGTCTCCAACCCGTAATCCATGTCCTTAAGTCACCTGCTGGTATGTTAGAACGCAAAAAAATCGCGTCGCGAAGTGTATCCTGCAAGCGGTCGATGGCGCAAGGTTTTGCGAAAATTTGATGGGACGTAGCGAAGACGCGTTTGAGTTGGTCGGGCTCGGCTTGAGCTGTTATGGCAAATCGAATCGTATCGGGAAATTTTCCGGCAATTCGATTTAGGAGTTCTTCGCCATCCATTTCTGGCATTCGAATATCGCTAAAGACGATATCGGCGGCGTTTTCTTCGAGGTAGCTAAGTGCTGAGCGACCGCTGTCAAAATACCTAATATCCACATGTTCTAACATGTCACGAAGTCCCCGACATGTACTTGCAAGCAGCATGGGATCGTCATCGACAAACACGACACGAGGAGCCATCAAGTTTCCATTCGCTTTCATAAATCGGTGAAGGCTGAGATTCACTCGCTACGCGGCGTCGATCTTAGTTGTCCCATTTCCTAGTCAGTATCTGAACGCCAATAAGAAATCAAATCTTGTGGGATAATTTGCAATGGTTACGAATGGTCAACGCAGACCATCCATTCAGCTTTCGAGCGGCGCCGAAGTTCGACTGAAAAAATTACCTTACGGAATGACCACGGACACAGAAGATTTTTCTTGGTTTTGGCAATGCGCGGGTAGATGTAGCAGGTCTTTGCCGCGTGAATGGATTGTATCGAAGGCTGGACTGTATTTTGTATCGCATGTTCGCCAAGTTGGACGGTAATGTTTACCTGCAAGGTATGTTTTAGCAAATATTCAAAACGGATTTGCCGGTTCAGTAGGATTAAGTGATTGCGCGACGAATGCGAGGTTGCTTGATAAGTTGAACAAGTGCGCGGCGTGGGGCGGCGATTGGAACGCGACTCATCTTCACATTACTTTCGAGTCCACCAAAAGTTCTCCTATAGAAGCTTGCTGTGCTAAAACCTTTTCCTACACTCTCCAAGCCATTACTATCCGCTGGTACTGTTGGATCACGTTCATCTGCGGAAATCGTTGCGATCGATGATGATCCATTGACCATTCGGGCTTTACAAGCACATCTCAAGCGTGGCGGATATCGGGTCGCAACGGCAAATGCTGCCATGCAAGGCCTGGAACTGATTACCAACGAGACCGCAGTTGCATTAGTCGATCTGCATCTGCCCGATCTCCCTGGTATGGATTGCCTTAGATATATCCGGCAACACTTTCCGGAGCTCCAGACCATTATCTTGACCGCATCGAGCGATATCAAGGATGCAGTCGATGCGATGCGCGAAGGTGCGTTTCAATTTCTCACCAAACCTTTTGATCCCAATCAACTTCTTGTGACGATCGAAAAAGCGATTGAAACGAGAAGGGTCAAGAACGAAAACGATAACTTAAAAGAGTCGCTAAATCACTCACTTCCGGTGAGAATGGTCGACAACGCATTCGATCTAAACGGCGAGTTAATGCAGCAAATCGTCCGCATTTCGGGCTTGGATTCTACGGTCTTTATTGGCGGCGAGAGCGGGACGGGAAAATCAACCGTGGCTCGCATGATTCATCAGCGTGGGCATCGTGCGAGTGGTCCGTTTATTTCCGTCAATTGCGCTTCACTGCCACGCGATTTGCTGGAGTCGGAATTGTTTGGGCATACACGGGGCGCATTCACGGGAGCTGTTCGTGATCGCGTGGGGCACGCCGAGTTGGCGGACGGTGGAACGCTTTTCCTTGATGAAATTGGGGATTTGCCGTTAGATCTACAGCCCAAATTGTTGACCTTCTTGCAAGATCGGATGATCCAAAGGCTGGGTTCCGCCGAGTCCAAACGGATTGACGTTCGGTTGATCGTCGCAACGCATCGCGATTTGGCGGAGATGTGTCGCGACAATATATTTCGTCAAGACTTATATTTTCGGCTGATGGTCATCAGCATCGATCTTTTACCGCTTCGCGAGCGAAAATCGGAAATCGCTTCAATCGCTTCGTCCATCCTGACGAACATCTGCCAGCGACAACGACTACCAATCAAGCGATTGACGGAATCATCAAGTCGGCTGTTAGTTGATTACGATTGGCCTGGCAATATTCGCGAACTTGAAAACGTCCTTGAGCGGGCGGTGGCATTTTCCGAGTCGGACTACATCGGTCCTACGGAACTGCTGTTCAGCGCCCGAAATCTAGATCGACGAAATATGGTTTCTGTTTCAAACGACCTAAATGCGCGAGAGACTACTTCCACCACGACGACAATCGCTTCGCTTGCGGGTTTAACACTGGATGAAATAGAACGACGAGCGATTCTCGAAACACTCGAATCCTGTGAAGGAAACAAAGCTAAGAGTGCTCGCAGTTTAGGTATTAGTGAAAAAAGTATTTACAACAAAATGCGCCGTCTAAAGATCGACTACTAAAACGCCATGAACACGCAAACAGCTTCGCCTCGTATCAGAAAAACGATGTTAGCTCCCAGCAATCGCAACCTACAACAGCACGCGCCGCAGGGTGCGAAATTGGCTTCCGAAAGGCAATCCATGTCACTTATTAGAATCGAAGCTCTGGAGCGGTTCATTCAGGGTGACGAAGAGCTCCTTGCCGATCTATCGACCTTGTTCGTCCAGTATTACCCAGATATTGCGGCACGATTGAATTTGGCTATCGATAACGGGGACAGTGAATCGCTCCGAGAAACGGCTCATCAGCTAAAAAGTCGCTTGGGCTATTTCCAAGCACCGGTGCTGGTCGACTGCGCATGTCGATTAGAAACCTGTGGAAAGACGGGCGATTTAGATGACGCGGATGCGATCTTGAAAACACTCTTTGACGGCATACGTCAATTGGTGAGCGAACTGCGAGAACTTACGCATCTGCCATTAAGCCTTAATGAAAACGATTAGACGAACATGATAAGAGCTATTATCAAAATTGCGTTCCGCCTAATTCGTCCACATTTGTGGTCGTTAGTGCTCTGCGCCATTACCGGATTTCTGTGTCTCGTCACGGTGTACCTCATCGTATGGCCAGCGTACAAAAATCCCATTGCAAGAATGTACACGTCGAAACTTGGTTACTCAACCGTCCTTCGAAAAACGGGCGGTGCATTTCCCGTGCAGTCGACAACCGTCGTGCCTCGCGAAATCCATGGTCGATTCATTGGTGAAGGCTTGGTGCAGAGCGAGCCTGTTCAAGTGCCCATGATTGCTTTGGCCCGAATTCAAGATGTTACGGTCACCGAGGGCGATCGCGTCAAGAAAGGCGATGTTATCGTTCGGCTCGATCCGATTCGCTTAAAAATGAAAATTGCTTCGGCAGAGGCAGCGTTGCAAACTGCTCGAGCGGAACTGGAGCGTGTCGAGTTGGGGACGGTCAATGTTCTGCAACAAGAGCGACCGGATTTGCTGAAACTCGAAGCCGAATCCGCGGATGCTGAAGCACGCGTTTCGAAAAAATTGCTCGATATGTACGACATCTTGGCTAAATCCAATTCCGTCAGCAATGCGGAACACATTGAAATGGAGTTCCGTTCCATTCGCGCCGAGGTGGAACGACGTAAAGCCGTACTGGCTGCACATCAAGCGGAGCAAGGCCGGCTAAGCAGTATTGCCATCGCGCAGTCCGCAATACGCGAAGCGCAAATGACGTTGGACCATCGTTTGGCGGAAATGGAAGATTACACTTCGCTGGCACCTTCCGACGGTGTAGTCGAACGCGTTTTGGTCCATGCCGGAGAATACAATCAAGACCCAGGCCGACCAGCCGTACTCTTGGCAAACGATTTGTGGTTCGAATGTTACTTGGACCAGACGGCACTTGGTCAAGTTGAGGTTGGAGATCAAGTCGAAGTTCGTTTAAGCGCGTTCCAAGATCGGTTGGTCCAAGGCGCGATCACTCGCGTCCGACCGCTTGTCAATTTCTCGTTAGGCGGTCCCGAAACGAATAGGCCTATCCGACCGTTGGGGACTGGCTCACCCGAGTGGCCCGCAACGTTTTCTGTTCGCGTTAAACTGGACGATCCAAATGGCATGATTGTGCCTGGCTTGACCGGTTACGCTACCGTCCTTCAAAACCGCCGTTCCCTCGCAGTACCGCGCGGTACAGTGACTGCCGTCTCTGGTAATCGTGGAATTTGTTACGTCATTCAGGAAGACGGAGAATCGTTTGAACCTCGCAATGTCGTCGTTGGATTGACTGACGATCACTGGTGCGAGATTCGTGAAGGATTAGCGGATGGCGAAGTGGTCATTACGGATGGTTACCAAGTATTGAATCTTGGCGATCGAATCGCAGCAACTCCTCGAGAAGAGGCTCCCGAACTGACTCCCGTAAAATTTGAATCAGCACAAACTGGTGCGGTTGCCGCGGGCGAGGCAAAAAATGATTCTAAAACCGAGTAAGCTTGTCGCGTTTGCTACGAGGAAAGCCATCGCCCTGCAAGCGATCGTCATGGCATTCTTGGCAATAGCAGATAACACTGCCAAGCCTTGCCTGACGACGATGTGGACGGGGCGCGTTCCTCATTTTCGCAATTCTCTCGTCGTCGTTCGATACTATTCGTCGGTGGCAGCGAGGGAATTGATTCCGCAAGTTCTCCTGTTTGCGTTTTCGTTAAACCGACTGTTGTTCTTGGGGTTGTCTTGGATTGGGTTCGCGGCGCTGTTACTAGGTGTCAAGAAATCTTGGTTTTACGTTCCCGTCGGACCAGAGGACGGTGCTGCCTCGGCCAAGGAAATATTGCAACTAGCGCCGACCATTACGCCCTACTTTCAAGCATTGGTTGCGATGGGAAGTCTCTGCATTTTTGCGTCCTGGCTGCATCGGCGGCAGTGGACTTTGTTAAGTACCATGCTTGCCAGTTTCCTATGTTTCGCCGCGCTCAGTTACCCGTATTTTGTAATGGTGCGTAGCCCAATCGTATCCGCCGAAGCCGCTTGGCTACAGTCGCAGCATGACAACTTGCTGTGGCTCGGTGGCGATATCCACAACAATGCGGAATTCGCTCAGTCAGGCTGGAAGTCCAAAGTGTACTTGATCGATCCCTCTCGCCAACTTGCTGTGATCCCTTTGCCCTCGTGGTCGCCGTGGGAAATCGGGCTGGATCGATGTTATGACTTGCTGCTGTGGTTGGGATACTCGAATGCCTTTTGCCAATTCACTCGATCGGGGTGGTCCATGTCCGTCGTGGGAAGTTGCATCCTATTCCTTGTGTCATTACAAAAAAACGGCGAGTTAGTTTTTAGTCGCGCTGGAGCAGCACTTGCATTATTCACAGGGCTATCTGTCATCGCTGCCATTGTAGGTTGGTCGCTGCCGTTTCAAGCCAGTCGCCACATTCGAATCGCATCGGAACACATGAGTCGCTGTCGTTACCAAGAATCGCTACAGGAACTTGAGAAAGCAGTCACGCTTTTACCGGTTCTGGCGCAAGACACGTACTACGTGGCGCAACGCGGAGTTCTCGATGACCGGATGGGAGTCGAAAGCGATTTCTTCAAGTTAAAGAAGGCCACGACGCTGGAAGGCCAAGCGCGTTACGATCAAGCCTATGCAATGATAGAGCCTCTGATCCATTCCGAAATTGCATCTGTTAAGCGGGAAGCACTTCGTGCCGTCATGCGATTTGCAATCCAGGACTACAACTGCGCTCGATTCGAATTGGCTCGCAATCGTTTGTATACCGTTTTGCGAGCACAACCGTGCAACGTCAAGTTAATCTCTCTCAATCAGCTTGTGGGGATTCGCGAGGGACGCCCTGAATACGTCGATGAAATGCGCGACTGGATGTATCTGGCTACTGACCATTTTCAGTTTAACACGAAGAAAATTCTTCGAGCTGCAGCACAGCAGCACTGTGCAATTACGGCTGGGATGACCAATGACGAAAAAGTGATTTGGTTCGCTTTGCAGAAAGCGAAAAACCCATGATTCATCGCACTAGCATTCGATTCATCTTAGCGTTATCTGCA
>JANMNK010000090.1:0-3409 GCA_031373875.1 Pirellulaceae bacterium
CATGACGGGTGTAGTCACGGCGTATTTCACGAGCGGCTTCTCGAACTTGAGCGACCCGCGATTGCAGTTCGGGATCATCGACCAATTCTTCAATGTCGCGAAGCGTATCGGACCACCGCTGGAAATCGTCACCTGTCAACGGAGCAACGTTGCGAGTTTCTTGTGATAAGCGATCTAGTCGATTCCCTCTCCGCTCGTTACCAGTACGCGCACCTCCAGGAGAAGGCTGCGCGTTCGATTGAGTATCGGGATTGCTACCATCACGTTGCCCAGAAGGACTGCCGGACTGCGGGGATTCGTTTGGTGAACTCTCTTCATTTGGCATTGGTTCGTTGGGCATTGGTTCTTTTTGTGTTGTTTCGCCGGGTTGATTTCGGCCTCCACCCTTGGTCTGGGATTGATCTGCTTCGTTGGGCTTGGACTGACGGCCTTTTCCGCCTTGCTGAGCCTGTTCGTTCGGCTGAGCGTTATCATTCGGTTGCGCGTTATCACTCGGCTCTTGTCCCTCGGTGGGTTGACCATTATCGTTGGGTTGACCTTGATTATCATTCTGTCTTTGCGATTTGCCTTCGTTGGTATCCGGCTCTTCGTCGCGGCTCTTGGAAGATTGGCTTGGATCGCGGCGATCGATCTCTTGCTCCAGCTCCTTGGACGCTCGCTCCAATTCGCTTGCCGCACGTCGAAGCGAGTCGACTTCACTTCCCAACACGCTTTCGGCCGCTTGTTCCACGTCTTTTCTCAATTCCGTCAACGACCGACTCGCCCGTTCTGAGACTTGCGCCGCTGGTTCGTCAAGTCCGCGTTCGATTAGTTGCCGTGCTTGATCCAATTGCTGAGTCACGCCGCGTTGTTTGGCTTCGCGATACGATTCGTAAAGCTTGTCGGCCAGCAGCGGCTCGCTTGATTCGGCTTGATCGACCCTTTGTTGCATTTCGTCAAGCAGATCATTCAGACGTTTTCCTTGACCGGCAATTTCTTTTTGAAAATCTGTGGCTGCATCGCTTGATCGCAAACCTTCGCTATTCTGGCGTTGATCTTCCTGTACTCGCTTAAGGTCTTGCGTCAATTGCTGCTGTTTCTCGTCAAGCTCTTTTGCCTCGCGAGACATCTGGCGCATGGTATCGGAAAACTCGTTAGCCGACTCTTGCCTGAGTTTCTCGCGAGTTTCTTCAAGCTGCCGTTCCGCTCGAGTTCCCGCAGCCAAAGCTGGCGCAGTTTGTTCTTGATTCAGTGCTTCGGCTGCTTGCCGAACATTTTCTCGCGCCTGCTCGACCTGAGAACGAGCCTCTTCGAGTTGATCGCGGGCTTCGGGCTGATTCATGCGATCGAGTAATTCGTCGGAGTCGCGCAGCAGGTCTTGCTGGGCATCGCGAAGTCGTTTGAGCTGTTCCTCTAACTTCTCACGTTCCTCGGGCGTTTTGGCTGCTTGCAAAGCTGTTTCAAGGTCCTTGAGCTGTTGATTCAAGTCTTCCTGTCGGCGTGCAAGTTCGCGAAGCCGGTTCATCACCTGTCGCGTTTCGCGTTGGGCGGCGTCTTCTTGAGACGTGGCTTTTTGCTCCGTCTCATAACGATTCTCTTCGTCCTTGAGTTCAAGCTGTTCCAACTGTTGCTGCCTAGCTTGAGCCGAACCGCTTTGTGACGAACGCTGATTTTGTTGTTGCGAGCGCATGACCTGATGCTCGCGAGCCCGCAATTTTAATAATCCTTGGTAGGCCGCTTGTTCGGATTGGAGAGCCGGTCGCAACTGAGTTCGACTGGCTGCCGACTCTGCTTGGCCTAGTTCATCGACGGCTTGCTCCATCGATTTACGAATCGCATCGACAAACTCCATGGCTTTGGGATCTTCGATTTCTTGAGCCAAGGCTTGCAACTGCTCAAGCGCGTCAGCTTGGGATTGTTTGATTTGTCCAATGTCAGAGGTCAGTGTATCGGCGACCTTCTTAGGGGCAGGATTCCGAAGTACGTTCCATGTCGCGGTGATAATTTGCTTCTGAAGTTCCGCCAATTGCTCGGCTTGTTGGCCTGTTTGCGAGTTCATCTGCGATTGTTGCGATTGCTCGCCGCTGGGCGGAGCTTGGCCTTCGCGGAAAATTTCATCGAATGGCCGCACTTCAGCAAAAAACAAGTCGCTCGTCACGCGTCGCATGTTGCCGTCACGATCGACATCTTCGGCCCAAAAATGATAACTTAATAATTGATCTGGCTCTGCATGCAACGATTCCAAATCAAGCAAGTGGGAGACGTCGGCTTTCTTGGCCCCTTCGCCAATTTTTAATTCAACCGGCAAAGCATCACCCAACGTGTACGAGATGCCAATCGACTGCGCCGCATAGTCATCTTCGACGTGAGCCGCAACCTGAAACTCTTCCAATGGCGAAACCTGCGAGTCAGCCGGGCGAGCTAATTTGACTTCCGGAGGCTTGTTGGGCAAAACGCGAATCTGCAACTCTTCGTCGATCTTGCCCGTACGTCCTGCATCGTCGATCAAACGCAATTTCCATCGCGTCGATTCGAGCATTGTAGCACTGGCAGTTAGTCGGGTTGGATCGGTCGAGTCAACGGCCAGCGGTAGCTCGCTTCCCTTTTCGTCAAACAGAATCGCTGACTTGAGGGGCTTGTTGACGGTACAAATCCACGTGATCGCGGTACCTTCGACGACCGTGGCCCTTCGCGTGTCTTCGACCGTGCGAGTTTCTTGCGCTGTGTAACTTGGCGGCATGATCTTGAGGTCGCTTCGGACGAGCGACGGGTATTCGAAGACTTGCGCTCGAAACCATCGCGTCTGTTGATCCAAGTAATCGATGCGATACTCAACGTCTTGCATGACTTCCATAAGATAGCCGCCAAAAACAGGGTCTTGCAAGTTACGACGCATCGCGGAGCGGTCCTTCTGTTGACCGACGCGTGTCTCAAGCCAAACTTGAGGTGGAACATCACGACCAAAACGAGCAGTCACGACTAAGTTACTTCCGCGTTCAATCTCCGTATCGCCCGGCTCGACGAGAACTTCACCGACGAATTTTTCGACTAAGTTTGACTTGCCCTTGACTGCGGTCGTCGACATGAGTGAGCGAGTCAATCCCAAAACAGCGATACATGCAAGCGCTAATGTCCCGTACTGACAAATCCAAGCTGTCCATCGACTACCGGCCGATATGGCTTGTTCCCAATGATTGACCTTGGCATGCGCTAAGGTATCGTCCAGCAATCGCTGCTGTAAAAAACCGCGCCTACGTCCGCGATCTGGCAAGGGCATCTGAACGGCTGTCAATAATCTTTGTTGTAGCGTCGGGTATTTGGCTTCGATATAGTTCGCCAACCATCGCCGGTCACGATACGATCGCCTACTGAAAATGCAAGCCAAAATAAAACCAAGGGCTGCGACAAAAGAAACCGCAAGAACAGCGAC
>JANMNK010000102.1:0-2799 GCA_031373875.1 Pirellulaceae bacterium
CCAACTCAGTGAAGCAAGCGGTACGATTCGACAAAAAGCGCTGGGGATATCGAACAAAGATTTCAGAGCGCCACTTCAAAGGACTTCCGCTTGGGGTAAATTTCGATTTGGCCTATGCCAACGGGCTTCGGCCTGGCAATAAACTTTCGGTTCCGATCAACGGAACGGACCATCACGCAAACTTGATATGGCGGCCCCATAGATTGAATCGCCAAGTGGAAGTTGGACGAGTGTCAGCGTTCTTGACAGAACTGGGATTTCGACCAGGCGATGAAGTTGTTGTCACAGCAACTCGAAAGCAACTCGATCTGAAGAGAATCTGAGTAACTTCTCCCTGCGGCAAGTAATTCAATGCCCAAGCGGAGCTTGCTGACTACCGATTCGAAGTCGACGTCGATCTCACCGGCAAACTTCAATCCGGCCGCAACACAATCGTTATCCGCCACCACAACCCACACCACTTCGGCGGCCTATTCCGCAGACCATTCTTGTACCGCACGATTCCGAACAAGTAGAAACATAATCGGTCCCTGTGCAGTAGTGCGTCAAAGGAAAAGCTATGGAGAAAGAATTCTCCATGGTTGATCTGCGCTACAATGCAAAAAACTGTCAACGCTCTAAAACAGAAAGCCTAAGGCTAAGAGAATTGTCAGAACAGAAAAGAGAAAATCGAATAGTCTGCGATTTCTTAAGCCCTAGGAACTTCTTAGGTCAAGAACGCTCGACTGCTCACCTTTCTCTTCTCTACTCTCTTTTTTTCGGCTCTTAGGCCAAAAAAGTCGGGGTGACAGGATTCGAACCTGCGACCCTCTGGTCCCAAACCAGATGCGCTAGCCAGGCTGCGCTACACCCCGTTAAGTTGTAAGGTTTTAAACGATGGGTACCTTTTCGACAATGGGATTCAACCACTTCAGCCAAACAAAAACAAAAGACAATTTCGCGAATTCGATTTTTTTTAAGGGAAGATTTCATTCCGAAAGGTTCTTGATGGTTTCTTGTAATTGGACAAGCTTGTGTTGGTTGGGGTTCGTGTTGGGAGGATTATTTGATGGCGGTTGTTTTGAGGTAATAGAATGTTGTGGGGGCTGTTTCAGGTTGGTTTGGTTTACGGGGGTGGATTGGTGGGGAACGTTGGTTGGGTTCCCGCTCGGCAAGCGGGAACTACTTGGCGGGAACTACTTTGGCGAACTGCTTAGCCGGCTACTCGGTAGCGGGTGCCGGATGTGGATGTTAGGGAACTGTGGATTCGGTCGAATTCTTCGGCGTTCGAAAACGAGATGACGATCTTGCCACGACCCTTCGAAGCTTGCCTGATTTCTACACGTGTGCCAAGACTCTGCTTTAGCTCTTGTTCAAGCGCCGCCACTTGATCGCTTTTCGCGCGCTTCGCTTTGTTTCGCGAAGCCGCACCGTCGTCACCGATTTCTTCGGCGTCTTCGCTAGCCAAGGATTCAGCTACTCGTCGTTCGACTTCGCGTACGCTCCACCCTTCGCTCTTGATCTTGCTAGCAAAATCTAGTTGCTGTGCTTCGTCACCCAGCGGTAGCAACGAACGCGCGTGACCAGCGGAAATCGTGTCGCTTTGGACTGCATCCAAGATGGACTGTGGGAGTTCGAGTAAACGCATGAAGTTGGCGATCGTGCTGCGATCGATCTTCAGTCGCTTGGCGAGATCCTCTTGTGTGCATCGATGCTCGTGAATGTAACGCTTGAACGATAACGCCTTTTCGATCGGGTTCAAATCTTTGCGCTGCAAATTCTCGATGATGGCCAGTTCGGCAACCAAACGATCGTCGGCTTCGCGAACTTCGGCGCGAATGCTGGGCAGGCCAGCATGGATGGTAGCTCGCAGGCGGCGCTCGCCGCTGATCAACTGATATCGATCGCCCACGCGGCGGACTAGAATGGGTTGAAGCTGTTGATGCTCTTTGAGGCTCTCTGCCAGCGACGCGATTTCTTCAGCGTTAAATTGTCGTCGCGGTTGGAACGGGTTGTTGTCGATTTGATCGACAGGAATCATCAAAGCCGCGGGAGCCGCATTTTCATTCTGCGAATTGTTGGTTGCGGGCGCTGCAGTGGTGGATAGGACCGTGGCATCTGAATCGGTCGCCGGTGTGGACGTAACGCGCATCCCAGCCGCTTCGATTTCATCCAAGGGCGTTCCAAGTAGCGCGGCCAATCCTCGTCCGAGTCGTCTATCTTTAGTCACGGTTCAGCACCTCCATGCAAAGTTCAATGTAAGCCCTTGCGCCGTGTGATCGAGGAGCATAGTCCAGCACGCTTTGGCCGTGACTGGGTGCTTCTGAGATAGCGACGTCGCGAGGGATGACTGTATCAAAAACAATGTTTCCAAAGAAATCCCGAACTTCGGCGTCAACCTCATGGGTCAAATCCAAGTAGGGATCGTACATAGTCAGCAAGATTCCGCCGAAAGTTAGCTTGCCTGGATTTGCTTGCATAACATCTCGAATGACGTGAATCATCTGTGCCAAGCCTTCCATTGCAAAATATTCGCACTGAATTGGCATCAGGACCTCGGTGCTTGACGCGAGCGCGGATTGAGTCAAGGGACCGAGCGAAGGTGGGCAATCGATGAGCACTTGGTCGTAACCTGCCATGCCCGTGTCAAGGTGTTGCTGCAGGATGGCTCCCTGCGATAAGCCTCCTTTGCAAAGCTGATCGACGTCTTGAAAGTGACGACTGCCGGGTAACACGGAGAGGCTGGGGATATATGTCTTGCAGACGCTTTCGCGGATGGGATTCTCGAGCAGCAGGGGATGGCGGTCGGCAGGAGCGACT
>JANMNK010000137.1:0-3120 GCA_031373875.1 Pirellulaceae bacterium
GTGGTGAAGGTCGGTTGTACATTAGAATTTTTCCAGATAAGCCGATTTCGTCCAAGCCTTTGGAAACCCGAATGGGTAAAGGCAAGGGCGAACCGGAATACTGGGTGGCTGTCGTTAAGCCAGGAACGGTGATGTTTGAGCTAGCTGGTGTCAGCGAGCAACAAGCTAAGGTTTGTTTTGCGCGACTAGCGGCGAAAATGCCCGTCAAGGTACGCTTTGTTCGACGTAGGCCTGCCTAGTTGTTATTGACGTTTTTGCCTTTGGTTTTGAGGTTGATGAATCGATGAAAGCTAAAGAGTTACGCGAAATGAGCGACGAACAGCTACAGCTAACCGCTGTGGATGCGTCGGAGAATCTCTTTCGATTGCGAGTTCAATCTCAAACAGAACGAATGAACGTGCCGAGCCAGATTCGACTGAATCGACGCTTGATCGCACGAGTGCGAACGCTCCAAACGCAACGGGCCGCTTCGCAGAAGAGTTAAATTTTTTTTCGTGACGACGAATTTGTAAGAGCCGATTATGCCACGTCGAATTTTGGTTGGGGTAGTTACCCGAGATAAAGCAGATAAGACTCGTCGAGTCGAGATCGAACGGATTGTACGTCATCGTAAATACGGAAAATTCATTCGTCGACGAACGGTTTGTCACATGCACGACGAGGACAACGCCTCGGCAATCGGTGATACCGTCGAGATGGAAGAATCGCCACCTCTCTCCAAGCTAAAGCGATGGCGCTTGGTGCGGGTCGTGAAGAAGAATGACGCTTCGGATGCCTTGGTTGGCGTTGCGAAAACAGAACAAGAGGAAGCGCTCGGGTCCATTTTGGATTCGGCTGTTAAAGGTGAGTAGGTCAAATGATTCAGCAAGAAACAAGACTTCAGGTTGCTGATAATACTGGTGCCCGCGAAGTGATGTGTATCAAAGTTCTAGGTGGATCGCGACGTCGATACGCCGGACTAGGTGACGTCATTATTTGTTCGGTCAAAAGTGTTATCCCAGGCAGCGAAATCAAAAAGAAAGCCGTCGTTCGCGCGGTTATCGTTCGCTGCAAACAGCCCAGTCGTCGACCGGATGGCAGCTACATCCGTTTTGACGGAAACGCCGTTGTGTTGATTGACAAGGACGCCAATCCTCGAGGCACTCGTATTTTCGGCGCGGTTGCTCGGGAATTACGAGACCGCAACTTTATGAAAATTGTAAGTTTGGCCAGTGAGGTGGTGTAATGCTTATTCGAGTTGGCGACACTGTCCAAGTGACAACCGGCCGAGATGAAGGCCAGCGTGGAAAGGTCCTGAAAGTGGACCGTGAAAAGAAGCGAGTTTTCGTAGAAGGTCTGAATCGCGTGTACAAACACGTGAGACGGTCACAGCGAAATCCACAAGGCGGACGGCTTTCCAAAGAAGCTGGTATCGATGTATCCAATGTGATGTTGATTTGTCCTTCGACCGGCAAGCCTACTCGAGTAGGGATTCGGTTTTTGGAGGATGGAACCAAGGAACGATTCAGCAAAAAGAGCGGCGCGTCACTCGGTGCGATTGGTGGTCCGCGAGCACGACGTAGTAGTTAGTTTTCAGGGATTTTTGAGATAGTTTGAGAACCATGGCACCTCGATTGCAAGAAAAGTACGAACAGGTCATTCGACCCAAACTGGCTGAGCAGTTGGGTATTACCAATGTCATGGCCATTCCGGGCTTGGAGAAGATCGTTATCAATATGGGCGTTGGCGAAGCGATGCAAGACAAGAAGATCTTGGATATTGCCGCTGACGCGATGGCCGAAATTTCCGGACAGCGTCCTGTTTTGACCAAGTCGCGCAAATCCATCGCAGGTTTTAAATTGCGAGAAGGATTGCCGATAGGTTGCATGGTTACGCTTCGCCGAGATCGCATGTATGAATTTTTAGATCGCTTGGTCAGCATCGTCCTCCCGCGTGTTCGCGACTTTCGTGGTATCAGCCGGACGGCGTTTGATGGACATGGTAATTACAGCTTGGGACTGTCCGAGCACTCGGTATTTCCCGAGCTCAACCCAGACAAGTACACCCGGCCGCAAGGCATGAATATTTCGATTGTTACAACCGCCAAGACGAATGAACATGCGTTTGTTCTTCTTGAGATGATGGGATTACCGTTTCGCGCTCCGAAGAAGCCGAAAGCTGGTGCTTAGCACTTATCGCGGATTGATTACGTATTTTTTGATTGTTTTGTCTTCAGGAACTGGAATGTCACGTGGCTAGCAAAAGCAAGATCGCCAAAGCAAGTCGTCCGTCGAAATTTTCGACTCGGCGAAAGAATCGATGCAAGTTGTGCGGGCGACCCCGCGCAGTTTATCGCAAGTTTGGAATTTGTCGCATTTGTTTCCGCAAGTTGGCCGATCAGGGACTGATTCCTGGGGTTCGCAAGGCGAGTTGGTAAAGGGGGATAACTGATATGATGACTGACCCGATAGCCGACATGCTAACACGCATTCGCAACGCCACGCGAGTCGAGCGTTCGTATGTCGATATGCCAGTGTCCCGACTACGTCGCGGAATCGCTGAAGTTCTCAAACGAGAAGGTTACATCTGGGATTACAAAGAGCTTGATGGCGAGCCAGTAAAGCAGCTTCGTTTGGAGCTTAAATACGGTCCGAGCGGAGAGCGTGTCATCCAGACAATTAAGCGCGTAAGCAAGCCAGGGCGGCGAGTCTATGCGAAAAGCCGGGAACTACGCCCTGTTTTGAATGGTCTTGGAATTTCAATTATAAGCACGAGCCGCGGAATGGTGAGCGATCGTGAAGCTCGTCAGCAGAATCTGGGCGGTGAGGTTCTCTGCGAGATTTGCTAAGTAGGTTGCAAAACTATGTCACGTATTGGAAGAAAACCAGTTCCCGTTTTCGACGGGGTTAAAGTAGAAGTCGCGGATCGCGTTATCTCGGTGGAAGGTCCGAAGGGCAAGCTCAGTTTTGAGCATCGTCCTGAAGTCACCGTTGAGGTCGAAGCCGACGGCAAGATGATCAACGTTAGCCGTTCTGACGACGAACGTCAAAGTCGCGCTTTGCACGGACTTACTCGATCCATCATCAATAATATGGTGATCGGCGTTAAGAAAGGCTACGAAAAGCGGCTCGAAGTAGTTGG
>JANMNK010000150.1:0-7855 GCA_031373875.1 Pirellulaceae bacterium
GCAAATTGCGAAGTCGCCAATCGCCGCGGCTGATTAGAGCCGCGTGTCTTGAAAAGACGACGACACGGCTACAAACTAATGATGAAGCCCAGAAAAGAAATTCGTCGAGAACTACGTAAACACTGCACCTAAAACCGCTTACAACCCGACAGTGCCATTCGGGTCTGACCCTTCAGGCTCCCTGACCCCTGATGCTCTAAGGCTCCCCCGGGGATCGCTTGTGATCAAAAAGGAAGATTGGTTGAGGGCAGGGTCCTCGACGCAGATCCGAAAACGGTGCGATCTCTCGCAATGTATGCATCAGCGAAACTCGCGTCCGGCGACGAAGACAGTTTTGAAGGCCAACTTTTGAGCAACGCAACCTTTCGCATTTTTGTCACGGACGAAGTATTAGATGAAGACTTAAAAGATTTTCGCATCTACTACGACGATCTATCAGTCGAATCGAGATCGCCGTGGGTACTGAGAAAGAAACCAAAAATCCCGGTTGAAAAGTAATTGTCCTCAGGGCTTGACCTCAAGACTTTTCATCTTTCTGGACTCAATACTACTGCCCAGATGGCGTCGGCGGCACCGTCTTCGGGACTTTATCCACCAATTCTTGAATCCATTTCGATAGTTCAGCATCGGGAACGTATCCTCTGGCCTGAAAGCGAATTACGCCCTCGTGATCAAGAACATAAATCGTCGGAAAAGCACTAACTCGCCATTGGTCTGCGATGGGGCCTTTTTCCTCCTCGACCCAGTTCTTCCAGGTAATGGTCTTATCGTCGACAAGCTTTTGCAATACGGTCCGCGTACCGGAGTAGACGCCGATCATCGCAAACGGAGCATCTTTCAATTCCTCCACTAGTTGGCGTTCATGGGGCCACATCTGCTGACAAGGGGGACACCAGTCGGACCAGAAGTCAAGCAAGACGACCTTGCCTCGGTAGTCATCCAGCTTGAATGCAACTCCATCGATTCCTTTTCCGCGTACGCTCATTGCCTGGCGACCGATCGAAAGGTTTTTAGCCTGATAGAGCAATTCCTTCGACTCTTCCGCGATGAAGTGCTGCGGATGCCTTGGGTCGGAACAATGGTAAATGACCTCCGGGTATTCCTGGATAACCTTTTCAAACATCTCAATCGCAGTGTTTGAATCCTCTTCCTTGCCGGATCCTAAACGGCAATTTGCGCAGCAATACAGTGCAATGCCCTGAGTCTCCTTGTCGGTGGTCTTTTCCCCGATCCGCTGCATGAGATACCAAGCTCCAGGCCGCAAACTCCCGCGCAGTCCCAACATCAACTCAATCAGCCGAGGATCATTCGGATACTTTTCGGCGAACCGGTCTGCTGCGCGACGGAGCGGTTCGTCACATTTGGCCGGAGCACTCACTTGACCGGCAATCTGACAGGCCCATACCAGACAGTCGAAAGCGATTGGGGCATTCTCAAATTCGACGGCAAGGTCGTAAAGCCGCGGTGCGTATTCGCTGGCTGGATGCTTCGAAGCCTCCAGTTCTAAACGCTGGGCTTCGCTAGTGGCATCTTCCCATTCCACGTTGAACCACTGAGCCTTCTGCTGGAACTCCGCAATCAGCCGTGCAAATCGCTCGTCGGGGCCGGTCAAATCGACCAGCGACTGGGTATCGGACTTCATTTTCTTTTGCAGAGCGACAAGATGCCGTACATCGATGGCAAAGCTATAATTGCCGCTGACCCAAGTATTGATACCGATCACGCGACCCGCACGGTCCAAAAGCGGTCCGCCGCTACTGCCGCCAGAGATGACCGCATTCGTTTGTAGCCATACATCATCCGATTTAGCGCCGAGCATTCGCCGGTACTCTGGCGGAAGTTCCGCAGTCTTACGAACAGCGCTAAGTATGCCGGTCGTGGTCGTGAATTTGAATTGCTGCGGATGCCCGATCGCGATCACGTCTTCGGCATCGGGCCGCTCGGTCGTTGCAGAGAATTCCAACACGGAAGTCTTTGTCGGCAAATTGACCAACTCGAGAATGGCTAGATCGGCAGCCATGTCCCAGGCACGAATTCCCTTAACCTTGATCTTGTCGTGGTTATGAAATTCGACATCTGCCGATGACGCACGTCGTAGTACGTGAAAGTTGGTCGCGACGAGCCCCTTGGAGTCGATGACAAAGCCGCTTCCGTAGCCGACCTTTTCACCGCCAGATCCGTAGGTTGTAAGTAGTACGACGCCCTCCTGGACCTTCGCGACCACATCGGCCGTTGTGAGCGGTGCCGTCGTGGATCGCGCTGTCGTTTCTAATGAATTCGTTTCTGGGCCATTTCCACCATCACGTTTTCCATCCAAAGGCGCATTCGACGGCACAATGTCATTCGGCGATACTTGCTCATGCTTGGGTTGTAGTGTCGCAGTAGGCTGACCGGCAGGATTGACTATTCTGTGCTGCTCCCGATTCAGGTATGCTACGATCACAGTGACAGCAGCAACCACGACAATCAAGTTGATCGCCGCGAACCATGCCCAAATCGGGAATCTTCTGCGGTCGCCAGATTCGAGTCTCGAAGAGTCGTTCATTGAATTTCCTCGTCCAACAACGGTCGTTGTCAAGCAGGATTGGTACCTTCCACCTTTTAGCATCAAGATAAGAAGTGAAATGGGTGATGTCAATTATTATTTTTTTCGCAATTGTCAGTCGACTTCGACTCGGCTGTCCGATTCGTCCGACTAATTAAAGAGGCAAAAACAGGAAGCATCCGAAACATTAGTTCGGCTTGAAAAAGAAAAGGGGACGAAAAAGAAAAGGGGACGGGGGCAAATACTGTTCGGCACGGGCGAGAAAAGGGGACGGGGCGAAAAGGGGATGGGGGTAATTTCAGGGAAGTGCCGTCTTCTTTTTCTTAGGTGGCCGCCCCGAAGGACGCAGTGTAAACCGGACGCCGTGTTTTTCCGCCATCTCTTCGGTCCTCTTGTTGTCGCAAACGGCCGGCCTCGATCAGCGATTGTTCGTATTGCAATGAGTACCTTATTTTCACGCGAACTTGCCTCCGTCCCCTTTTCTTCTTAAGCCAAGAACTGTGAGCGATCGTCCATCATCATTGCTTGGGAAATTGGTTTTTGATCGCGCTGAGGGACGTTGCGAATACTGTTTGATTCCTCAGGATCTCTCAGCAAGCTCCCATCAAATCGATCAAATTATCGCAGAAAAGTATGGACGTAGGACTCATGAGAGCAATCTGGCTCTTTGTTGTACCCTCTGTAATCTTCGAAAGAGTAGCGATATCGATACACTAGACCCTCAACGGGGCAACTGCTCCGATTTAGTGTTCGCAGGTCCATTGGTATGAATCCGAACTTCCTTTTTCAAGGGCTACCGAGCTATACTTAGGTTCGAAGGGTTGAGTTTCTCCGGAGGTGAGTATGGCTACAGTCGAAGAACGTCTCGCGAAAGTTGAACGTGATTTGGAAGCAATCAAACGTGAAAAGCTCGCTGAAAACTCGAAGCTTGGTTGGCTAGAACGAGTGCGAGGTACGTTTAAAGGAGATCCAGATTTCGAAGAGATTGTTCGACTAGGAAAGGAACTCCGTGACAAGGAATCCGCTGAAGGGAAGCAGTAGTGTTTCTTTTTGACACCAACCACATAAGCGTATGGCAGCGAGGTGAAGGTGCTCAATGGTTCTTGCGATTTGACGGTGATCGTTGGGACGAACAAATTGAAAAGGACGCATCCTCTGGAAAGCTGGATTCGCTGGCGCAAGCTGCTCTTCGTAAGTTTCGTAGCGGCCAAACCAATCCCCTATGATTCATCAAGCGACATCGGCGTTCGGGAATTGTTACCATCGACTTCCCTCCGCAATCCAGCAACTCGCGAACAAGAACTACGAACTTCTGAAACTGGATCACGACCATCCATCTTTGCACTTTAAGAAGGTTGGTGCGTATCGATCGGTACGTGTTGGTATCGCATATCGAGGAACAAAGGGGTCAGTGACGGTCTTAAGTTTCGTCAATATCAGATCTCAAAATCATTTTGAAATTCCTTTCCAAGAAGACAGGGATGGGGATTATATTGTTCTTTAAGGGAACTGCGAGTATTTCATAGGGAGACAAATCGTCGCCAACTCCGTCTCCCTCGAAGCTCGGATGGTTGGCTCGAAATGTTGAAGTATCTTCCGATAGTTGTTTGTGCGGCTTGGCTCGTTTCATTATTTGGATGTACTCGAAAACCGGTCGTGGTTCCTATCGACCAATTGTCTTTTCCCGTGGTTCGCATCTTCGGAACTTCGACGGACTCCAGTTACACAGAAGCCGTTGCAAACAAGGAAGATTTGAGTTACGCGTCGATGGACTTTCTCGGTGACGCCGTTGACACCAATTCACCCATTGTCATTGATTCAAACGCAAATATCGTCGACATGAAGGACATCAAATTGTATTACGGTGGGCTTGGGATAATGATCAATCCGACATCGCAACAGCGATTCCATTTTACGCTTGTTCAACGCAAAGAAACAGGAATCGACGCCTCGCGAAATTTGATTGTAAAATTCTTGATGCGTGGTCGGAATGAAGAGTATCAAAAACTTCGCTGTGAACGGATTCGGCAAGCTTCAACGATGGACGAGATGATTCAGGTTATTCGAGAAAAGCCATAAGCGAACATAACTCAGGACCAAAATGGATCACACGAGTCCTGGAGTAACTACCTGCAATAGCCCAATTTCCAAAAGTACTTTGCGTCTTACAATTTCCCAAATCATCTCTCCAGAGAGTGCTGCATTTTGACAATTTTCTTTCTGGTAATACTCGGTATTTTTGGCCTAGTTCTGATAATTTTAGGCCTAAGTTTGTTCGCTATTGCGATTCGTCGGCACCCACATCTTCTGCGCATTTCGGGCACCGTAGTCAGCGTAGAGAAGAAATATGATGGTGCGGATGACAAAGTGACGTTTTTCCCAACTATTGCCTACACTACGCTCGAAGGGAACCAAGTGCGATTCCGCTCGAGCGCCGGCGTCACTCAACAGGTCCGAAGGCTTTCCGGTCCCAATATTTCGCCTTGGCGCGATGGCCAGAGCATCGACGTCTTCCATGACCCAAGCGGCGTGCTAGAACCCTGCATCGCCAGCCTATGGAGCCTTTATGGATGGCCTGCAGGATTTCTTGGTGGTGGAATTTTGTTGTTGATGGTCGTTGTTAACAAGTGGAACCAACTTGGCGGCCAGTGAAGCGATGCAGTGTGATCTGATTGCCAAAACCGATTTTCTACAATTAACTGTATTAGAACACTTGCGAATCAAAAGGGCCCAATTCGCGGGTGCTTGTTTTCAACTACACAGCGGTTGGACCGGAGTCCCACTCGCGATTTCAGTTCGATCGACCAGTCCAGCACGCAGCGCATTGCGTTCGACGTACCGGCAAACTACGAAGAAGTGTTCGTTGTCTTGAATCGGAAAGCTCTTGCACCGTTGCTGATAAATGTGCCCCAAACCATGCTCAAGCAGATCGCACATTGCGAAGTCGCCAATCGCCCCGACCGGTCAGAACCGCACGTCTTGAAGAGACGACGACACGGCTACAAACTAATGATGAAGCCCCGAAAAGAACTTCGTTGTGAACTACGTAAACACCTCACCTAAAACCACTTACAACCCGACCGTGCCATTCGGGCCTGACGCCTTTGATCTTGACCCCTTTGATTTCTCGCAATGTTGTATGACACTTGTTGCGGCAAGTTCCTAAAACTTTTAAGTACAGAGATCAACCGCGCAGCGATATTGGTTTCGTTTGACAATGTCGAAAATCTACACGGTCCCCTTCCTGTGACAGGCGAATAAAATGGAAAAAATCGCACATGCAAATCTGACCATCGCACGTTTAAAGTTGTTGCGAGTTGCTTTTGTAGTCTTATTTTTTACAGGATTGTTTTCACGCTTCGCGTATACAGGGACTAGTAGTACATCGAGTAAATTGTCCCCAATAGAAGTTGACCTAAACGGAATAGCAAACGAAGATTTAGACTTTTGGCGTGCGTGCAAGTTCTTTGGCGCAACTTTCAAGGAGGACGAGCTTCTTGAGCATTTAGGTTATGAAAATGTATTAAAAAAAGATGGGGAAAGTGCTGAAGCGTACGAGTATCTGCTGATCATTGTTAAATTTGAAAGCGGCTTGCCGCCCAAACATCCAACTTTTCGCCTCGTAATTAACGAAGGCCACTTCGAGACTATTGATTCGTCAGTTCCGAAGCGACTCGGACACCCGCTTCCACTTATTTTTCGCGTAGAAGAGTTAGGGTCGCTCTATACAGGACCACGAGTTTTGAAGAAAAAAACTGTCTTTAATGGTTTTCCAAAAATCATGGTTTCTTCCCTTCCGGATAATAATTAGAAAAAACAAAGCACTGTCAGGGTGCTTCAGCGCAAGCCGATGAAAAGTATCGAATGCAGGAGTCGAAGGAGGTGAGACCTATCCTGTGAAAGGAAAAAAGTGACACCCAAGAGTCATGCAAACATGCAATTAGGCTCCTCCTTCTGTAGAACACAGCAGTCGGGCTTGGGACCCAATGACAATTGCAATAGAGATGTTCGGGCGAACAGAATAATTCCAGGATATTCTCAGGCGGATGCGCGTCTGTGTTAAGCTAAATGACGCACAAGAACGATCTTTATGCATCCATTTCCGCAATTCATGCTAAGGCGCTTTCGAATGATGTTGCTAATTGCAAACGGATACGTATGCCAAAGTACGCGTAAGATTCGAAGCGATTATCAAGAGTACAGCAAGCTTGGTTTGCTCTTTGCGTGTGTCGCTTGCAATCTAACCATGATTGCCAAAACGCCAATACTTTTCGCCCAAGACACGGCTGAGATATGGCGAGCCCACGACCACCTTGGCAATCGTGAAATTGTCTCTTTTCACAACTTACCGACAAATGCTCGATTCCGCGTGGGAACGACAAGGTTTCTCTCGGACAGTTCCGTCATGGACTTGGTTATATCGCCGGATGGCAAATCAATCGTGACCATGGGAAATCGACTCGAAGTCTGGAATGCAGTTACCGGCGAATTGCTTTGGTCAGCCGACCCCGAACAGCACAAGGCACGACAAGCGACTGCAGCGTATGGTGGCAAGTGCATCGCTTTTTCAAACGATGGAAGATGGGTTTATACTCCTGGGAGTGTAAACGAATTTATTGTTTGGGAAGTGGCTACTGGGAACCCACGGATAATTCGCCAGTCAGAGGGCTTTGAACACACTTTTCCATTTAGTGACCCGGACCCACCGGAAATTGATCCCTATACACCAAAGTTTATAGATGTCTCATCAAATGGTGCATTTGTCGCGCTCTGTAGCGCGTACGGGGTCGTGGTTAGCGACGCAGAAGGATCGGTTCTCGCAAAATTCGAAAACAGGCCTGCTGCCTCAAACTTCTCCAACGTAGACCGTTTATCCCGTCAAGGTCATTACTGCGCTGCTTACTTCTCACCGGACAACAAAATTCTTGCACTCGTGATGAGTGAGTCTCCGAGTACGTTACTTATCATCGATACAAACGAATTGGAGGAAGTGAACGCCATCGATTTAGTATCACCTGTGATTCGACTCGATTTTTCAAGAGATGGAACCAGAATATTTTCGACCGAAAGCGACACAACTGTTCGCGCATATGCAACTGCTAGCAGCAAAATGATTTGGGAACGGAAAATCGAACTGCACAATAAGTACGTGAACTATTTGTCGCGAATCAAGCTTTCGCCCGACAATAAGGTGCTCGCCGTCTGTGCGACGGACAACCAAATATATCTTTTGGATACAGCTTTGGGGAAGGAAATAAACAGGCTACACGGACATCGATGCCCGGGGTCCAGGCAGCACCATCGCCGACG
>JANMNK010000199.1:0-3570 GCA_031373875.1 Pirellulaceae bacterium
GCCATCCGTGACCGGCGAAGCGGACGCAAGGCTAGCCGTATAGTGTCCCGCTTCGACAGGAACGGCTTGGTGGACGACTTTGGTCCATAAGATTTTGCCGCTGTCTCTACTAACTGCGAGGACGACGAACTGATATTCGCTATCGATCGGCAAGTTGTCGTGTTCGCCTGGTCGTCCGCTCATTTTTGGAGTAAGCTTTTCGCCGACAGGAATGGCCGCCGTCAAGAAAATCCGATCGCCCCAAATGACCGGCGTGCTATGTCCTCGTCCCGGCAGCGCAGTCTTCCAAGAAATATTTTCGCTAGCCGACCATTCGGTTGCCGGCCGAGAACCTTCCGCAACCCCATTCCCCCCCGGCCCCCGCCACTGCGGCCAATTTTGTGAGTCGTTCGCGAGACCGCCGACGCTAATTAGCATCGTAATCGCCAAACTACAAATTCCCGCAATCTCGCCGCGCGAATATCGGTATCTCATCATGCCGTCCCAATCTTTGCGAAAAAAATTTAGCAGTAGTTCTTACACATTGAAGCCCAGTATGGGTCTTCCTACTTTATTAATCATCAACTCTGACCGACTAAGAAGAGTGCCCCATTGTAGAGCGATTGTCCTCAATCGCTCACTGCACTGCTACGATTCTCAGTATTGCCAGTATTGTCTGTGAAGTTGTTGCTGTTTGTTTGGTTAGTTTTGTTAGCACCAGAGAATTACTTATCGATTTGATCAACTCACATCCAGTACTCTGAACGACTGAGGACAGGTCGTTCTACACTGTTGTCCTCAATCGCTCACTGCACTGCTGGCCCCTGCGTTATCCCTGACCCACAAGAAAAACTCGTTATCGGCAAGTTTTGCCTTGCTCGGATTTTCGTCGATGTAATTCTGCAGCCACTGAAACTGTTCAGCACTACGTATGATGTGATCAAACGGTTCTGGTTGCCAGAACGCACCGGACTCGCCGATTCGTGGATTGATGAGGCGAGCTGAGTATCGCATCCAGCTTTGGCCGACGATCGACAAATCAAAGCCTTTTCGAAACTGCACCAGCGCATGAACATGGTTGGGCATGATCACAAATCGATCGAGATCAAATTGGGAGCCGTCGCCATGTCGGATAGCATTTGCGACGATTTCAGACAATTCGGGTTGTCGCAAAACGCATCGACCGTGACATTCGTCAAGCGACATATGGAACAATCTGTCTGCAAGGCGACGAAATTCGCTTCTGTCCGCCTGGGGCAATGAACGCAGCAACCGTTCGTGGTCATCTCGTCTTTGCGTTACCGCTGAATAAGCGAGCTCGCTGGGAAATCCTCGGACAAGCAGCCATTCTTCTAGTTCCTTCTGCATCCTCAGGACGACTTCTTTTGGCAAGGAATCGATTGTGCGAAACGTAACAAAAACAGCAGCGCCCGCTTGAAACCAATGCGGCAGGTTTCGCTCGCGTATTTCAATTTCCCGAGCGCGATCGAACGTATTGAAGATAGGCTGATCGTCAGGCACGATGTTACCCTCCAAAGCTCCGAACGACTGAGGAATGTCGTCCTATTGTAGAGCGATTGTCCTCAATCGCTCGCTGCACTGCGTATAACTATAAGGTTTGCAAAAAGCTACATTATACCGCCGAACGAATCGCGGACAGTATTCCGAACGACTGAGGACAGGTCGTTCTACACTGTTGTCGTTCTACACTATTGTAGAGCGATTGTCCCCAATCGCTCGCTGCACAGCGTTTAATCTATTATTTTGAGTCTTGTAAATTTGTACAGCGGTTCGGCGTGTCGGATGAAACGCGGATAGTATTCCGAACGACTGAGGACAGGTCGTTCTACACTATTGTAGAGCGATTGTCCTCAATCGCTCGCTGCATTGACTGTTTTATTCTTGCTTCTCAATACTGTAGCAATATTTTCACACAGTCCGCGCCTTCGTCAACGCATTCGCACAGGTGCAAATGTCAGAGCTTTGTAAATTCTTGGCGGCGGATTTCGTAGAGTATGATGCCGGTGGCTACTGCTACGTTCAGGGATGAGACGTGGCCGAGCATGGGGATGATGAGTCGCTGGTCGCATAGCTCTAGCAAGTCGGGGCGAATTCCATGCGCTTCGCTACCGACTAGCAAAGCCGTCGGCTGTGCAAGCGAAGATTCCCAGACAGTCGTTCGCGCGTTGGCGTCTGCGGCGACAACTTGCAGGCCAAGTTGTTTGACTTGTCGAATTGCATCGACCAAGTTTAGTACACGCGTAATGGGAATGTGATTGACGGCACCTGACGAGGACCGGGCGACGTGTGGCGTGACTTCCGCTTGGTTTCGATCACCAACAATAACTCCTGTCACATTCGCCCCATCACAGCAACGGAGAATCGCGCCAAAATTGAATGCATCTTGAATGCGATCGCAGATGACAACCAAAGGGACGCTGGAACTTGCATCGCTTGACTCCGTGGCCTGTGCAGAACTATCTGACATTGTGGCTTTGAGAACCTTTTCAAAGTCCGACATCGATTGATAAGGGTACTCCCCCAAGCGTGCGATGATGCCTTGATGTTCTGTGGATTGACTCAATTGTTCTAGACGCGAGTATTCAACTACTTCGACAGGAATGCCGGAACTTTGTTTTTTGCTCAGCAAATCGGCATATTGCTGGTAAGCTTCCGTGCTGACGAAAATTTCCAGGACAGGCCAAATTCCCGATTCGAGTGTTTCGCAGACGGCGTGGTGTCCCCACAGCCAGCTTCTCTGGTGATTCCCGCTGTATCCCCCTTTTTTCTTTCTTCGGGGTGGCAAGTCGGCCATTGTGTTTCCTTTTCGTGATTCCGGTTTGCTCTGCGATCCAGTGCCTGGAGATCGAATGGCGACCAATTGTTTGAGCGACTTGCGATTTGCACTGTTTGTCATTGTAGTCAACGTAAAATGATTCGTGGATCGATGCTTGAAATGTGTTCGCTGTTATTCGCGAACAAGTTCGAAACAGCATTAGCAGCAAAAGGAAATCGGATTCGCGATCAAGCGGAATTGTATTGAATTTGGTATGGTGATTCTTGGCGATCGACGAGTTTCAGAAGATATGCCTTACGAAATGAAATTCTCGAGCGGATTGCTACCAATCTTTCCCAAGACTCCCCACCAGTTTTTGAGAGTTATCGAATGCAAATCTTTTCTCGTTTTGTTCAATCCATTTCGATCGTTCTTTTGCAAGTCTTCTGCTGCGCGACTCAGTCGTATGGCACCGATCCATCCAGTTCCCATTGGCCTCAGTTTCGAGGGGCTGATTCGACAGGTGTTTCCAACAATAGCGGACTGCCAGACAAATGGTCTTCGACTGAAAACGTTGAGTGGAAGGTTGACATTGCTGGACGCGGTTGGGGTTCGCCGATTGTGTGGGGCGACAAAGTCTTTGTTTCGACCGTCGTGAACTTGGGCGAATCAGAACCCATCAAGAAAGGACTTTACTTTGGTGGCGATCGTCCTAAAGCGCCTGAAAGCGAGCATGAGTGGCGAGTTCTCTGTCTCGATCTTGCTTCAGGAAAAGTTCAGTGGGAAAAGACCGTTCATCAGGGTCCGCCCGCAAC
>JANMNK010000213.1:0-6692 GCA_031373875.1 Pirellulaceae bacterium
GCTGACAGGGTGCGAGTCATTTAAGAAGTGTTGGTTCTAAAGCGAATTCCTTGCGTGGCTTTGTCGCCCGGGTTGTCGCAAACCGGAGTGCATGCCTCCGTTCCGTGCGATACAATATCCGCGAACGAATCTTTTTCTCTCGTTACGCTTGTGCGATGAGTGAACTGTAAGGTACTTACCCCTGGACTAGATAGTTAAGCGAGTTGGCGACATGTTTAGAGTTGTGATCGCAGATTTTCAAGGTGAGCCACTCGACAAGGAACGCCAAATCTTGGGCGATATCGCCACCGTCGAAGCCTTTGAGGCTCGCGATGAATCGGAGTTGTGGGGGCGAATCGACGATGCCGATGCGATCATGATGTATCATTTTCTAAGCATACGCCGCCCTACCATGGAGAGACTTACAAAATGTAAATTGATCGTTCGGTGCGGTGCTGGTGTTGATAATGTGGACTTGGTTGCGGCTCGCGAGAAAGGTATCCCGGTCGCCAACGTTCCCGATTATGGAACGGAAGATGTCGCCGATACCGCCATTGGAATGTTGCTGACGCTGGCACGAGGTTCGCATCAACTGAATAGCCGGCTTCAGCGAAGTGCTTCGCCTTGGAGCTATACCGCAGCCGCCCCTTTACCTCGCATTCGTGGCCGGGTATTGGGTATTATTGGCGTGGGACGAATTGGCACCGCGACAGCGCTTCGAGCCAAGGCGTTGGGTTTGGACGTTGCTTACTACGACCCATATGCACCGAGCGGCCGAGATAAATCGCTTGGGATTCGTTTTGTTGAAGACTTGCCAGATTTGCTACGACAATCGCAACTGCTGTCGATCCACTGCCCGCTAAGTCCAGAGACGCATCACTTAATCAACGACGAAAGCATTCGGTTATTGC
The DNA here is from genome assembly GCA_031373875.1 of Pirellulaceae bacterium. Lineage (GTDB taxonomy): Bacteria > Planctomycetota > Planctomycetia > Pirellulales > Pirellulaceae > JANMGV01. The sequence continues at coordinate 891 of JANMNK010000213.1, forward strand.
CTAAGGGAGCGTTGCTCGTTAATACAGCCCGAGGAGGCGTGGTCGACGTGCAGTGCGTTGTAGATGCCATCGAACGTGGCGATTTGGCAGGTGCCGGAATCGATGTCTTGGAGCAAGAGCCACCCGACAGCAATGATCCAGTGATTCGAGCTTGGCGAGATCCCACACACCCAGCCTTTGATCGACTGATTTTGACGCCGCACGCTGCTTTTTATTCAGACGAGGGAATCGCGGACATGAGAATCAAAGGCAGCCAAAATTGTCGGCGAGCTTTGCTTGGTAAGCCGCTCATCAACGTTATGAACAACTTTTAGTGTTATCCAGCAAAGCTAGTCGCAGCCAGGTAATTAGTATTGGCTTGGGAGGGCGGACAACAAGATCTTGACGGTGAACTGCTGGCGATTGCGAACAATAACAGCATCTACCGTTTTTCCTACCGGAGTAAGCCCAACGGTTTGTACGAGATGCCCGTCGCCTTCGATAGGTATTCCGTTAAGCCGCAGTATGACATCGCCTACAGAGATCCCCGCTGCAGCCGCGGGTGAATTCGGTTTGACGGCTTTTACAAGTACGCCTCGAGGTGAATCGAGACCGAGCTTGGCAGCCTTTTCTGCATCGAAATTATTTTCCATTTGCACACCCAAATAAGCTCGGTGTAGCTCGCCTTTTTCCAATAACTGGTTGGCGACCGTCACAACGAGGTTCATGGGGATCGAAAATCCGATTCCTTCATTTCCGCCGGAGTTACTTGCAATCGCCGTGTTGATCCCGATGACTTCGCCACGCAAATTCATCAGAGGTCCGCCGCTGTTACCGGGATTGATAGCGGCGTCAGTCTGGAAAAAGTCTTGAATTTCAATAGACCGGGCTCCCAATTCCAGATTTCGTCGCCCTTTGGCAGAGATGATTCCGTAGCTAACGCTGTGAGCCAAACCAAACGGGCTTCCTACAGCTAGGACAAAGTCTCCGATTTCGGTCGAGCTGCTATCGCCTATCCGAGCAGGCACAGCATTCGGACTCTTGACGGACATGACCGCAATATCGGTTGCGGCGTCCGACCAAATTTGGGTTGGATGGATTACGGTATTGTCGGTCAAGCGAATCTTGATTCCACTTGGATTGGAAGGATGAACGACGTGTCGGTTGGTGATGACATACATTCCGTCCTTGAGTTGGACGATGACGCCAGCACCCGCTTCTTCGACTCGTCGAGGTGATTCTGTCTTGGAGGCTGCCAAATTGGATGGCGTTGAGTTCTCTTTTAATGCTTCGATATGCACGACCGTGGGACTGACGAGTTTCACGACACGCCGTAGCAACCCGACTTGCCGCTCGAGCGCCCCCAACTCTTCAGAGAGTTGTTCGAACTGTTCGTCGCGATTGGACGTTTCCCTGATTTGAGGCGAGTGGGGTGCGATTTGAAGACGCATTTGAGCATACGCGTTGGAGCCTATCGCAGACAGAATCAGCGCCGCAAGGGACGCCATGATCTTTTTGGTTGTCATATCGCCAATTTGCACGGTATTGGATTTCCTCCTCAACGCCCAATGGACGGTCCACCGGACTTTTGACTCAAACCTACAGACGGCAATCCATTGCAGTCACCGGTCACTCACAACAGTTCTGAAATCAAGTGCCGGTAACAGGGTAGTCGCATAGCCAGCATTCGAATCGGTCGCTAAGTGAAATCGACCGTCAACAATGCTTGCAATAGTCAGAAAGGCAGCCCTGGTTGCCGAATGTCCAATCTGCGTGCTGTGAAAGCCGAATTGGTAGACTTTGTGGCGGAACGGAGATGCGAGAGTACTCGTTGAAGAATTTAGGCCGATGTTGAACACCGGTCCCTCGTCGTCACGAACCAGCGACATTAACGGCGAGCTGGATTAAGTAGAGTGTGACGACAATTCCAGGAATGATTAACTAAAGCGACAAATGCGATTGATCGGTAGTTCCGAATCGCGCATTAATCCCGGGGGCTTTGTCCTGTTTGCGTTGGCAATCAATGCACATGGTTGCATAAGGAACAGCTTGCAAACGAGCCAATGGAATTGGCTTTTCGCAATTATCGCAGTCCCCGTAGCAGCCTTCACGCATTCGCTCGAGAGCTTCATCAATACGGACCAACTCACGACTTTCAACTTCCGCAAGTTGGCTACTGATCTCGTCGTTGGCAGTGTCCATAGCGACATCCATGACATCACCACCTTCGGCCGATAATTCCCGCAGTAGACTCAAGTCACCCGCTAGCGCTTTCCTCAGTGCTTCACGACGTCGAATAAGTACGTCTCGCAGCTTCATGAGAGCATCTTTTCTGGCCATGGAAATAACCTTTCGTTTATCCTTGCTCACCTGAACAGTTCCTTACCGCCAAATCCCCTAAAATTGAACCAGTCCCCTCGGAACAATATCAGCATGCAACTATAGTACGCTTGCAAAGCTAAAAGTGTTCGGAAATTGAATGAACCCTTTGGAAAAAGGGTTTGCACAACGGGTTATGCAGTTTTTGAGGCGCCCCTTTGGCACGTACTTTAGGCTGTTTCCCGTCATGAAGGTCAATTCGCGAAAAATTGGCAATCCTTGCATTAGGGATGCAAATAATGTGCCCTTTTTCGGTTGAACACTTCAGTAGCATGCTTACTACTGTTGAAATGCCAAGGAAATAACGGACGGCCAAGGCATTGAACTCCGCGACCCTCTGACTTGGCAAGATTTTCTGGCAATGCGGTTCATGCACATTATGCGGCATCACTGAAGGCAAAGTTCTCAAAGTCGGGCAAATCCCTAGAAACCCTGACTACGTTTTTATCCGATACCAACGACTGAGAGTTCGGCTGTCGCTAACGAAAAGCGATAAAAATCGAATTGAGATTTTCCCGACGACCTTGGCCGGACAGTTTGCCGACTAGGAATCATTGATCGGGTACAGGCTAAGGATAGCTCGAGATGAATAAGCCAATGACTGGTGTTGGGTCGCCTTTACGAAAAACGCCCACCCCTCGTCCCGTGTTCGCAACAATTTTCTTGTTAGATCCAAGTGGGAAATGCAACAAGAAATGGTTGGTACAAGATAGTCGCGTGTCCATAGGGTCTCACCGCGACTGTTCGATTCAGCTATTGAGTGATGAGATCGAAGCGGTCCATGCCGTCTTGAATTTCGGTCGCCATCATATCCTTCTCAAAGCTTTTGGGGACGATGTAATGGTCGACAATCGCTTGGTTCGCGAATGGCTATTCGACCAAGCCTGCGACATTCAAATTGCTTCCCACACGCTTAGAATCGTACCACAACGTGATACTTCAAAGCAAACCGCGAGCGTGAAAACTTCAGGCAGCGATTCTGTTAGTGACAAAGTAGAAGACACGCCGAGCCAGCCTGCCACTGCTGGTAGTGATTTGGCAGCAATCCAGCAGTTGATGGAAACGCTGATCCTGCCGCTACGTCAAGGGCTGGACGATGTTAAGCAGCAAATTGGCCAGACCCCGGCGTCCGAGCCTGCAAACACCGAAGCACGAGTTCCCGCCGACGAGCAGGCCCCCAACCGATTGCTGGATGAAATCGATCGTCGAATCCGAAGCATCCTGCAAGAACAAGATGGGCATTTAACAGCGGCTCTCAGCGAGTTCCAAAACAACCTACGTGTCCAAGACGAGGAAAAGCAGGTTCAAGATAGAATTCCAACTCTGGAATCCATCCAGACGTTCGCGCAAAAAGTAGAAGGCGGATTTGCCGAACTGCGCAGGGAACTCGAATCAATACAAAAAACGCAACAGCAGTTGCTCGACGCCGAAACAATCAATAGGCGCTTTGCCGCACTCGAAGCGCACTCGGAGTCTGTAGAGCAGTCATTGCGCGAAATTCAACATGAGTTGATCATGCATTCGTCGAATACGATTCCACCACTCGCGGCCGTCCCCGTCGATACACCCGAACGCAATGAATACCAAAAATTGCAGCGAGATCTCACTGAGCTTCGTAGTTATTCACAACAAGCGTCGTCCGACTTATATGATGAGCTAATCAAGCTAAGAAAGCAGATTGAGGCGCGGTCGTATTCGGATTCCATGGACACTCTCCGCCAAGGAAAAGAACTCACGCAGCCTCAGGCGAGCCTGCCAACAAACCCCGCCGTCGACTACTCCTCGCAAGATTATAACGTTCCTTCCTACCTGCCGACGGGGACACAATCGCACGCGCAGAACGACTTCTCTGAACAGGAATCGGAGGACATCCGACCTCAGTACGAAGAAACCCCAGTCCCCCACTCGGAAGACGCAACCGCCGAACTGTCACACCAAGCAGAGCCACGAGTTGGTCGAAACCCTGTTTCCGCCCAAGACATTTATGCCCGTTTCAAACAGGAGTTTTTGCAAGACCCCGTTGATCCAGAACCCAGTCACGCAGCCGCCTCAACTTTTGGTGCTGAATTCGAAACCGCTGACGAAGATAAAAGTCCTCTGCCCATCCGAGCGTCGCAACCATTCGCGCCTGACGCCTTCGACAGCCAACCAATCGAATCGCCCTACCCCTCGAAGGCGATAGAGGAAACGGCGCTCAACGAACACGATCGAATGGTCGACTTCCGCGATGAACATGGATACGAAAATGAACATGAAGATGAAGTGGTTGCTTCGGCTGAGATTCCTTCGTCGGAAGTCGATCGTTACAGCTCTTTTCGAAATGCAACCGCAGATGAAACTCTGTCGGACGAAGATGAGTCCACCGAAAGTCCCAAAGGTCACGGTACGACTCCTGTAAATTCGCATAATACGATCGACGCGATTCACGCTGGCGTTACAACTCATGGGCAACATGGCGAAGAAGAAGATTCCATCGAATCCTACATGGAACAACTCCTGCGCCGAGTTCGGGGCGATACGTCGATCATCAATCCAAGCAAGTCAACGGAATCGACGAACGAAGCAAAGCGTCAAGAGACCGATGAGCGTCGCCAAATCCTTCACGAATCGTTACAGACCGATACGGATAAAGTCCCGTCCTTGTTGCCAAGCGAAACGGCGGAGTGGGAACCATTTCGCGCACGACAAATCGCTCCCGATAAACTGCCCGATATCACTGCGATGCGAGAATTGGCCAACTCTTCCACGCGATCTGCGATCAACCACAGCCAACGCAAGCGTATGGTGTCGACCATTTACTCGAAACTCATCGTTTCAATTGTCGGCTTCCTCAGCATGTTCTTCCTGTATTCGCTGAATGGCATGCAAGTGAATATTGCGATGTTTGGAACGGTCGCTTCCTTGATCGTCGGCTGTATATGGGGTTGGGAAAGCATTTCGGAATGGATGAAGCTTCGAACCGGAAATAAGACTCCTGCCTAACTACAGAGGCGCGGGAATGTCTCGTCGACAGAAAATCGCAATTCCAACGCCATACAAAACGAGTCCAGCAGCCAACAAAAAGACAATGTAACCCAACGCGCCGAAGGACGCAGTTTCTGGTATCCAGAAATGCCAAATCCGTTCAGGCGCCTTGACGCTTTCCTGTATCATCCAGTCGGGTTGATAGGCAGCGAGGAAGCTGAAGTTCTTCAAAAATCCCAGCTTGGGCGTGGATTTTGCCAGCACGAATAATAGCAACTGGCAAATATAAAACCCGATTGTCAGTCCAATCGTTCTCCAGCGAAAACGATCAAAGCTGCTAAAGAAAACACTTAACGCGAATACAAAAAATCCCAGCGAGAACAGATTGAGCGTTGCGGTCACGTACAGTTGGATCGAAGCATGATCTGACAATGCCTCCAACGTCCGAACGGGAGGTGCCCATGGGTTTTCGATTTGGAA
>JANMNK010000379.1:0-4631 GCA_031373875.1 Pirellulaceae bacterium
AGAGCAAGTTCGGAGTTTTGAAATCGAATTTCTGGCGACCAGACTTGGACGTTTTCTTTTTCGAAATAGGCTGGATCGGATTCGGCTTCGCTGGATCCTGGAAGCCGATTGCTGATTGCAATCTGACCATTCTTGAGATCCACTTCGAGCCATCTTCCGTTGCCACGAGCTTGGATGCCTGGGGCGTCGACCCGCACGAGTCGAGAGATTTCTTTTTTATCATCGGTTTCTTTTCCAAGAGCTTCTATACGATCCACTGCGGCGTGATTCACTTGGCGTAGGGACGACGAGCCGTTACTTGCCTCTGACTTTGGAGTGGACCAATCAAAGTGCATCGATAGGAGGTGACAGTCGAATCGATCGTCAGGCAATCCAGCGACGCGATGGACGACTTGGACGCCATCATCGATTTTTGCCAAAGACGTATGGAAATCAAAATGAAAGCTTCCTCGACAGAAGACATCGACACTTGCTGGCTGGCTAACGGCTGGTTGGCGATTGGGTTGCGTTGCCGTAGCTTTCGAGCCACTGCCCCACAGGCCGCCATTGGCCAAGCCCAAGTGAACCTCGTCGACGTAGATCAACTCCATGCGATCGAGGCCTTCGAAAGGTGTGTCGCCGGTCGATGCCGTGTTGGATTGCGGTGACAGCAAGTCCTTGTCGAGAAAAATCTCAAGCGAACGGCCGCGGATTCTGCTGTCGCCGAAATCGATACGAACTTGTTGGTCGGTCCAGATGTGACGTTTGTCGATTCGCAAATCGCGCGTCTCGATCAGCATGTTCTGCTTTGCACCTGGAGCGGCAGGCGGCGAGAAAATGCGAATCTCACCTAGCAATTGCCCACCGACGACAGGCGGCGGCCGTCCAGTAGTCCAGTCGATGGCGTGCTTGAATTGAATTTCTGCTCCATTCGGTGCTTCGACAAAGACGGCGTTTGATTTAGATTCGTCCGAAGCCGGTTCGCCCTGTTTGCCTTGGAGCATGATGATCGTCAGTGGTTCGAGCCTCCAGCGATCAGGTCCCAGTTGTTCCCACGTTTCGAAAAGAAGTACGCCATCGGCCGTTTGTAGAATGCGAGGGTGTTTGTTTCGCCAATCGTCGGCAGGGAAATAATTGGCCCACCATCGATCGACCGAAGTGGCTTTCTCTGTCTGCCAAGTGCGGTCCTTCTTTTGAATTGTCGGCTCGAAATACGGTACCGCGAACATCCGGTATCCGAAGAAGATACCGATGAGAGGCAAGAAGACTTTGAAGTATTCACGAATAGCCGACATCGAAGACCCTTATGCGCTGGCTCGACGCGGAACGAAGTCTTCCCACAAACTCTTGGCTTTAAGCAGTCGCTCTATCAATTCTCGCACTGCGCCACTGCCACCTGGGGATTTCATGACCCATGTCGCGGCATCGCGGACTTCATTGGCAGCGTCTGCGACCGCGACCGACAGACCGACTTCGTACATCACTGGCAAGTCCGGCAAATCATCGCCGATGTAACACACTTCGTGAGGTTGGAGATGCAACGAAGCTATCAATTCGCGTGCCGCAGGAAGCTTGTCCGAAAATCCTTGACGGAGAAGTGATATTCCAAGTTCAGCCGCTCGCATCTTGACGATCTGTGAGTTACGCGCGGTAACCAAACCAAAGTATAAGCCTGCTTTTTGCCAAAGCTTGATCGCTAAACCATCGCGGACGTGGAATGTTTTTGTCTCGACGCCGGAGTTGTCAAGAATGATCCCTCCATTGGTCAATACACCGTCAACATCCGACAGAATGAGTTGTATTGGGCGGGCGATTTCTGAATCACGACTGGCCAAAGCTGTATTCCTCAGTAACTGTTTCGTTGCGGTATTTTACAAATAAGATAACTGAATCGTTTGGAAACTGGGTCTGTGTTTCCATGGGGTTAATCGTCGTGTCCGAAAAGGCGAATGGTTGTAGGGCGGTCGGTTTGATCTGTTTGGGATTCGTCTTTCTGGCGATCGATGATGCCGATGACGTCCGTGATGTCGATCAAACCAATCGGCTCATCATCGTGGTTGATAACGGGCAATTCGCTGATCTTTCGATTTGTCAGAACGTAGATCGCGTCTTGAATCGAAGCACCGGAGTGAACCGCTTGAAATCGACGAATCATGACATCCGCGATGGGGCGATCTAGTTGGTCTTCTTTGCGGCATTCGAGCAGTCGGGAAAGATCGCTATCCGTAAATATCCCAACCAGTTTTTTTTGGTCGTCGACCAGCATGATGGCACCCGTTCGTCGGCCTGGCTTGGAAACGTGGATGAGAACTTGGCGAATCGTGTCACCCGTGGTTGCGATTCGGCATTCTTTGAGCGGTCGCATCAAATCGTCTACGAGCGAAAACTTCTTTCCCAAAGCTCCACCGGGATGGTATCTCGCAAAATCCTGCGGACCAAAACCTCGCATTTGGCTGACAACGATTGCAACGGCGTCGCCCAACGCCAACATAGAAGTCGTGCTCGTGCTGGGAGCCAATCCGTTGACGCACGCTTCGGCCATCGGTGGTAGTAGCAATACGACATCGGCGGAGTTTGCGAGCACGCTCGATGCGTTGCCGGTAATCGCGATAACAGCCGCAGCTTGATTGCGAATCGCGGGTAAGATTTTTGTGACTTCTTCGGTTGTGCCGCTATAGGACAGAATGAGGATAACGTCGTTGTTCTGGATCCGACCAAGATCCCCGTGGATCGCTTCGGCAGGATGAAGAAAGTGACTTGGTGTCCCGGTCGATGCGAAGGTGGCGGCGAGCTTTTGACCTATCAATCCCGCTTTACCCATCCCGCAAACAATCAAACTTCCCTTGCAGTTGCGAATGGTGGAAACAGCTTCGACAAAGGATGAACCGATGGACTTGGTCAGTTCCAAGATGGCGTTGGCCTCTGTCTTGAGAATGCGCCGAGCGAGGCTAAGCTGCTCAAACGGATTGGCCATGTCAGATCGATTGGTAATTGCTGGCTCGCCCATGATTCTTCCATGAATTCGTTGGGGACTATATTGCGCGTGTCGAGGCTAGCAGAAGTTACTCAATTTGCATCGAACAAGCAACGTAGATTGAGCTTGATAAGACAACGAAATACCGCCAATAAAAAGCTAGCAATCGAGCTTGCGTCAGAATTTCAAGGTTAGTGAACCAAATCAGATGATCCGGATCTCGGGTGGTGGCGGTGGGGATTTGTTTACTTGAGCAGAACTGTTTGTTGGTTTTGAAGACCGATCCAAAAGGGCAGCAACCACCAGCAAACCAATCGCACTGGCTTCTAATGAATTGAAGACTAAGCCAACGAAAATGAAAAGGTAGTTGGACGCGTTGCGGCTGAGTGCCGTATTTAAAAAATAAGGGAGAGTTGCGTAAATGATGACTTGGAAAACGGATTGAAGAATGCCAATAACGCCGGCAGCAATCAGCCACTTGCTTGGCCGTCGGTGACGATTCAAGTTGATCGCGCCAACTACAATCGCTCCCGCGAAGACAACTAAGATCGGAACATTCGAAATTCCATACCTTATGAACAAATGCATGATCTGATTTGCCAAGAAACTCGGTAGCGTTAAAAATGGGAAAATAATCAGCATCGGTAAGAAGACAATGAAACCAACGAGCCCCGCCACGGACAGGGCTCGTCCGATTGTGTTCCCGCGATAGGCTTGGTGATTGTCCGGGGAAGAATTTTCGATCTTGGGCAGCGCTGATAAAGTAATCAGGCCGATGGGGCCAAGGGCACCGACCCACCAAAACCAGTCGTAGCCTTTTCGGTGACTTAAAAAGGCTAGTGCAATCGAACTGACACCGAGTAAGGCAGCTACGATGCTGATAATACTAATGATCAAGTTTTGCAGGTCAGGTACCATTCGCAAATCCCATCGCTCGCCTTGATTGCTTGAAAAGAGAGCTTATTGTCGGGATGCGGGTGTCACTTTGATTCGAATGACCTCTTCGCCGCGTTTGACGACGATATCGGTCTCTTGGCCGACTCGCAATGCTTCGATGGCAAAAGTGTAGTCGTAAATGTTTTCGACTTTCTTTCCAGCTAGTTCGGTAACGATATCACCAGACTTGACGCCGGCTGCCGCCGCAGGACCTGAAGATGCCACGCCAGCCAGTAGGACGCCCGTGATATCGGCTTTGGCGTAATCAGGAATCGTGCCCAAGTATGCGGTTAGCATCGCTCGTTGGCCTTGGTTTTCAGGAGCTTTCTGAGCCAAATATTCGGGGGCGTCGGTTGTTGTCGACAACGATCGAGTGATCATTCCCATGAGCCTCGCCGTTTTTGCGGCACCTTCATAATTAATGAGATCGGGCGTGTCGCGCGGCGTATGGTACTCCGTGTGCGAACCTGTAAAGGCCGACAAGATTGGAACGCCCTTGAGGTAAAATGTACTTGCATCGGTTGGCAGATAACTGTCGTTTTGTAGAGTGAGTGGGAGTCCGACGACGGCGTTTCGGCGTTCGATTTCTTGAGACCAAATGGATGACGAACCAATTCCCTGGAGAACCAGTGCGTCGCGTAATCTGCCGATCATGTCCAAGTTAATGCAAGCAACAACCGAAGGATAAAGACCGTTCGATACGGCATGCGGATCTTCGCTAACGACTGCGCGGTCCGGATAC
>JANMNK010000249.1:0-2982 GCA_031373875.1 Pirellulaceae bacterium
ATAAGTCGCCCTAAAGAATGTGCCCGCCGAACCGGAAGGTAGCTTGCTGCTCATCGAAGCACCAAGGCAAGCTGCAGCCAAGCGCTCGTCATCGAACAAGATGTTTGAACCGTGCATGGATAACTGAGCAAACGCATCCTGCCAAAGTGCAGGACCATAAGAGTGAAAAGCGTTTACACCTCGAATAGTCGCCTAATCAAACATCCTTGACCACAGCAGTTGTGTTACGAAGAAAGATCACTCCCTCGAAGCTCACCAACAAAGGCACCGGTACCTTCATCTGCGCCGCTTGTCAGTCGCCACTTAATTGTGAGCGACTGACAAGCGGCTCCGACGAAGGCACCTACCGGGTTCTCATATCATGTAAAAAACCAAAATTCCCAAAAACATTGGCCACCCCACTTGCAAACCCAGGACTTCATAGTCGCCACTATTGAGCAGCTCGGTGAGAACTTACGATGTTTCAACGACCACGCTTCAGTGACCACGCAGGTGTGCGAACTTGAGTGAACAGACTTTGCGTTAACGCAACAATTCGAGCTTGGTTTCAAACTTGCCAATAATCTTCTGGCGTCTTGATTTCTCGCAAGTTTTCGATGTTTTGCGAGATGGAAGAATGAATCCCAAGCATGTTAGCGGAAACGATGCCTGGGAAAATGTTCTCGGTCGAACCGAAATAATTGCTTGAATTGAACATCGATGGTAGATGCCAATACAGTCTATATCCCAAGTCGAGCAGTTGGCGGATCAAGGCGGGAGATTTGTCTTTACGGTCATTTTCCAAGTACATCACAGGAAGATTCTGCTTGATCGTTTGTTGTGCTCCGGCAATCACCTCGCTCTCCATGCCTTCGACATCGATCTTGATAAAGCGAACGTTGGGCAAATTCAGCGAATCAATCGTGATGACCGGCACTTGCTCGCCATGAGCCCAATTGCCAAGTGCCAACCCTCCAAAATTATTGACGGCCGTGCTGTCAAGTTGCGGGACGTTGATCGAACCGGGCGTTTTTCCAACGGCGACTTGGTGCGCATGAACATTGCGAATACCGTTGAGTGCAATGTTTGCACACAAGATTTGAAAGACGGTCCGCTGCGGTTCAAAGGCGTGAACGATTCCTTTGGGACCCGCCAATCGGGCAAGCAGCGTCGTGTGCGATCCGATATTCGCACCGACTTCTAGAACAGTTGAGTCGGGTTGAATCAACTGAGCGAAAACTTCTGCTTCGCCTTCGGAAAACTCACCATAGCGTTCCAAAGACTGACCGATGTATTTATCGGTCGTCAGATAAAGCATAAAACCATGACGGCATTGTTTCAGCCGAACGGGACCTTTTTCCAAAAGAGGCTGGCCATTCATCGAGTTGATAATCCTATTTTCGAATTTCAAACAACCGCGAACTCGTTTGATTTTTTTCCGTGCACGAACAACGCAGCGCCAGGTTGAATACCCAGCGCTGCGAGATTCCTTGGTTGAATTAAGCGCTAACCAAAGAGGTGAGCTTGGTCTTGATTTGTTCGATCACTTGTTTGACGGTGTCGCCAATGCCGGAAATTGCCGTGATCTTTTCGAGCAACGGAATGATTTTCTCCATCTGGGTCCTTACTAAGCCTGCAAGCATGACTTTTCCCGAATCGGGCAACATGCCAATTGTCTTTGTAAACCCATCGATCTTTCCGGCCACGTCTTTCAAGTCGGGCAATGCCGCTTCCGCACTTGTCGCATCGGAGATTCCACCTAATTTATCCGAGAGTTTGCCAAGCACGCTTTCCATGCCTTTCGACAACGCGTCGGTAGCCATAGGACCAGAAATCGCTTCCTTGGTTTTGGACGCCATTTCATCCAGTTTGGATTTAACATCGGCAGTTATTGCTTTGGATTTTTCAATTGTCGCGGCCGGGTCTACTGGCGGTTTGGAGTTCACTGGCGGTTTGGAATTATTTAAATACCACCAACCGCCGACCACCAGTGCGCCGATCAACAGGATCGGCACTACCAGCAGACCTAGCCCGCCCGAGGGAACTTTGGGCAGGTTCGCTGCGACATTTCCAACGTTGGATGCAACGCTTCCCAAGTCGCCCATTCCCGGAAGGTTTGGAAGCGAGAACCCTGCTGGCAATGCAGATGTAATATTCGAACGTTGTTCGTCAAGCAGTTTCGTGATACCTCCAGCATCGGGCTTGCTGCCGCCGAGACCGCCGCCAATCGCGGACAAAACCATCGGAGCCAAGTACCCCAAAATCGTCTTGACAATTGTTACATTGACACCGGTGGCTTTGCTGATCGAATTGGCAAGTCCAGTGACAACGTTGTCGCCGAGCAAGCCGCCAAGCATGCCGCCACCCGTTTGTGCTCCACCCGATTTCATCATGCTAGCCAAATTGCCAAGCGAGCCCAAGTCTAAACTGCCAACTGCGTCTGCGATCTTGCCGGCACCTTCTTTTTTCGAAGCCATCGAGCTAATACCAGCCAGCAATCCGGGTAATCCAACAGCGGCAACTTTCTTAACGTCCGCTTCGCTGGCACCTGACATTCCAGCAATCTGTTTGCCCATGGGACCATCAAGCTGACTTTTCAACATTTCAACAACGTTCATAGCTCTACTCTCCTCAAATTTTCTAAATTCCTGCGAAGACGAACTGTCGCCTTCTTTTCAAACTCATAACTTTTGCGTGTGGATGGAACGAGCATAGTAAATTTGGGTTGGTTGTCTATGGCGAGCGGGCACCATGGAACTGCTCGACAAAGAAGTTTCATCGTTTACCCCATTCTCACAAACCACGTTTAGCCACCGCAGGCGTGCCCAATGTTTAGCCGCCGAAGGCGCGCCTCCCTCCGCCAACAAATACGCTCTTTGCACCGAACACCATCGCCGTAGACCATCAAGTAAACAACGCGCTACGCGGCTAAACGAAGAAAACGAAGAAGAAGAAGAAATGCCATGGTCGGCCTAACCTTGGTTACGTTATCTTCTGGCGGTG
>JANMNK010000260.1:0-1537 GCA_031373875.1 Pirellulaceae bacterium
CAGAAGGGAGTTCAAATTCTTTCTCTTGTAGTTTAGAGGGTTTCTCGTCAGTGGGATCCGCATTGGGTTCAAGAATGTACCATTCTTGGCGAAAATAAAAGTCCGTACAGAAGGCAAGGTAAGTCGCAATAAGCGCAATCCAGCTAACGCGCAAAATTTGGCGTCTCGTGCGAGTCGTTTTAAGGGATTGCAGGAACGACACGGTCACCTCTGAATCATCTCAATTTGAAAATGGCGAACTAGCCCCATCTCTGGCAACGACGTGCGGTGGTGCTGAATTCCTCGAACTACCGGGACAATTCTAGCGATTTCACCAGAAAAAATGCTGCCGAGTGCTTGTTCCGCAGTTAACCTTGGTCACATAGCTATAAAAAAGTTACCCGTTAGCGACGAAGGCTCAATCAAACATCGACTTTTTCTCACCGAGCTTCGTCGCCTCGCGCTTTTTGCGTGTAACCCTACAGATAGAGACCTGTTGCTTTCGGTCTCGCTTGATACCCGGTTGTTAATCAAATCGACGGCGCGTTCGTAGAAACCGGTGTTTTCGAGCTCCACCTTACTCAGACGGGAGATTGCTATGCCGAAGGTCCGCGCTGTGGACGAGATGAATGAAACTGAACTGCGAGCCGAGCTGGTTTCGCTGCTGGCCGATGGTTTCATGCGCTACATGCAAAGCGATCAGTTCGCGATCGATCACGCAGATCGCGAAATTGATCTGGAATCCGAGACAGCTTGCCTTGAGCTTCCTTCGAAACCAGTGCTCTCTGTGACCAGTCGAGTTAACGATTGATAGGTCTTTTTCAAAAAGGAGAGCTTTTCAATGGCAATCAACGTCGCCAAAGAGGTCGCGACGCTCCGGCACATGACTGTCTCGGAGCTGCGAGATCGATACCAAGAGGTGTTCGGTGAGGACACCAATGCCCGCAACAAACAGTGGCTCATTAAACGCCTTGTCTGGAAACTACAAGCCAACGCTGAGGGAGACATTTCCGAACGTGCCCGGCACTTGGCTCACCAGATCGCGATGGAGACGGACATTCGAACGTCGCTACCGCGAGTGACTAGGCCGGCCACCACAGAAACGCTGGAAACAGCCTCGACGATGATCGCACCGCCAGCGGACGACCGTATTCCACTTCCTGGAGCAGCAGTGGTCAAGACGTACAGGGGCCGCAGCATCCAAGTCATGGTGCGTCCGAATTCATTCGAGTTCGAAGGCACGCAATACAAAACCCTGACAGCTATCGCTCGAGTTGTCACGGGCCAAAAGAACATCAACGGATTTCACTTCTTCGGACTACGCAAAGCGGAGGTTACGCAATGAACAAAGACAAGCAAAACAGGAAACTAAACTGCGCCATTTACACACGGAAGTCGACGGAAGAGGGCCTGGATCAAGATTTCAATTCGCTCGACGCTCAGCGTGAATCGGCAGACGCCTACATCAAGAGCCAAGAGAACGAAGGTTGGGTCTGCTTGCCCGATCGATACGACGATGGTGGCTACACCGGTGGCAATATGGAACGGCCGGCGCTCA
>JANMNK010000273.1:0-2120 GCA_031373875.1 Pirellulaceae bacterium
CGGCAGATCGACCAACGGCCATCGTTAAAATCTGATGGCAGGCGGCAACTTCGACAAGCAATACATCGCTCTCAAGACAGTTGCGTTCAATCTCGGGAATGCGTTCAACAGACAGTGTATTGTCCAGGTACTCTGACACACTATTTGGATTGCCCCCCATTCCTTTTCCGTCCAGCGACGGCGCGCTCAACTGCGTGCGCCGGAGTCCTTGGCGGATATTATCTACAAGCGTTTTCGCATTCCGGCTTCCCTCAATCTTGTTCTTAAGCGTATCGGCATCTTCAGGTTCAAGCACGTCGTCGAGATATGCCAGTAAAGTACGAAGCGTTAGTCGCATGATGGTTCTTCAAAAGATTTGTTTGTTAAGTGATCGTTGCCGAAATATCTGTCTACGCAAGATTAGTGACTTGCCATCCGCGACTCCGTACAAAGAAATCGCAAAAAAGGACGTTTTCAGCAAAATTACATGGATAAATAGGTAAAAAAACGACTGTCGTCGCTGATGGAGCGTGCTTTGAAGGACGCAGTTCGTGAATTGGCAGTGTTTTCGTAATACTCAGCTACAGGCCGGACTGCTGCGCGAAGGTGGGTCTCGATCGAGTACGAGTAAGAGTACCGTTTCACTGAGTACGAGTACGAAGTTAGTACAATCGTTACTGGCGATCGGCGAAAGTACTCAATAGGCCTAGGGGCGAGCGGAATACCAGAACCCAAATTTGGCAATTTCTCGAAAGCCCAATCGTTCGTAAACGCCGTATCCTTCGTTTGTTGCAATGAGCGTCACGCCCTGCACTTGATGATCGCGTGCGTAGGTACAAGCATGTCGCACCAAGGCGGTACCAACGCCCTGTCGACGGTACTCTTCAAGGACACCCACGTCAAACAAACCTGCGAATTCCGCGCCGATGAATAACGTGCAAATGCCGATGGGCTTGTCGGCAAGCAAGGCAATGAAAAAAACTGTTGTTTGCGGTTTTTGATTTAGCAGAAACCGTTGGCAGTCGAGATTCAGTTTGCGAATTTTGGTTGTGATTGGGCCAATCGATGGGTGCGGATGTTTGCGAAAGAGATCGAGATCAGCCAACGGTTCAATTCTAATTTTAATCGCCGACTTTGTGAGTCCGCGTGAAAACCGCTTCTTGGTTTCAAAGCACATCGCTGGAAAATATTTTCGGCAATGTAACCCATGCGTCAGTAGATGCGACTCCAAGTCCGCTGGTTCTGCTGATGGCGCAACCCAGAATCCAGCTCCGCGCCCGTTTTGCCGATATCGAGTAAGGATCTGGCCCAAACGCTTATCGCAATATTGCGGCGACAAACGGACTCGTACGCCACAGTTGCTCCATGCCGCTCCCGGTGTTACTTTCCAAGTCACATCTGGATCGTCGTGAATCTCGAATCCAGGGGCACCTTTGAGGGAACGATAATATTCTGCATGGGCCTCTTCGAGCGACTCAGCCAACTTCACATCATTCGCCACAGGTCTTGTTGGCATTATATGCATCGCCCTCAAACCGCAGTCATATAATATTCGACGGGCCGGGTACGTTCCGATTCGAGAGGCTGATTTGGTACGGCCGAAATTGGACGTTTTTTGCCAAGGAGGCGTCGGTTTACGAAGCTGGCTGCGAGGCGTGTCGTTTCGGTTTGTAGATTTCTGTAGCCGTTCCGTAGTGAACTTCGCCAGCATTCATCAGCGTCTCGCTAAGCGTCGGATGAGGATGAATCGATTCGGTGATATCGCGAACTTCACATCCCATCTCAATCGCCAAAACGGCTTCGGCAATTAACTCACCAGCACCCGTTCCAACGATTCCACAACCGAGTACGCGGTGAGTTTCGGGATCGACCAACCACTTCGTAAAACCTTCTGTTCTCCCGAGTGCTTGGGCGCGACCGCTTGCCGCCCACGGGTAAACTTCGATATCTACTTTTCGCCCTTCGCGTTTGGCTTGGTCGTCAGTTAAGCCGGCCCATGCGATTTCGGGGTCGGTGAATACGACGGCTGGAATGGCCGCTTTGTCAAAGACTGCGGGGCGTCCGAGAATAACCTCTATTGCTACCTTGGCTTCGTGGCTGGCTTTATGAGCCAACATTGGCTCGCCTGCGACATCACCGAT
>JANMNK010000298.1:0-7641 GCA_031373875.1 Pirellulaceae bacterium
CTCATTTTGGAGTTCCACAACGCAGAAGGCGGGTTTTTTTTGTGGGCGTTCTCAATGGGATGATGCAAATCGCGCAGTTGATCGAAGGCGGCGTGATTCGTGCGGGTTTGGTCGTTGGGACCGAGGATGCATCCGGATTGATCGAAGCCACTGTTGCGGATCTGTTGTCCGATACGAATTTGACTCGCCAGTCGATCAAACCTGCCTTTGCTTCTCTCACAATTGGTTCTGGTAGTTGCGCAGTTCTGCTCGTCGATCGACGTCGATTCAATAAAGGCGGTCGTATGCATGCGGCGGTTGCGAGAGCCAACACGATCCATCATGGTCTGTGTCATAGCGATCAAGATTTGGCGGGGGGATCGATGCTACCGATCATGCATACCGACTCAGAAAAGCTTCTCGAAGCGGGTGTACAAACAGGGGTCGACACGTTTTCTACTTTCTTAAGCGAATGTCCTTGGAGTAAAGAAGACTTCGATGCAACAGTCTGTCATCAAGTTGGATTGGCTCACCGTCGACTCATGCTCGACTCACTCGGTTTACCTCAAGAACGCGATTTTGCCACTTTCCATGCGCTTGGTAACACAGGTTCCGTAGCATTACCAACCGCCCTAGGAATTGGGCTGCACAGTCAGTCGATTCGTCAGCCGAGTCGCACTGCTTTGTTGGGAATTGGATCGGGCATCAACTGCGTGATGATTGCGGCCGAATTGGATGGTGTTGGCGTGCTGGGAAACCTTGACAACTCCCTTTTGTCAGCGACAAAAGGAAGTACATCGAGCGTTTCGAATTGATTACAGTTGGATTGTGCCGAGTGAAAGCTTGCGTGGATTGATGACAGGCTTTTGGAATCGTCGGCAC
The DNA here is from genome assembly GCA_031373875.1 of Pirellulaceae bacterium. Classification (GTDB taxonomy): domain Bacteria; phylum Planctomycetota; class Planctomycetia; order Pirellulales; family Pirellulaceae; genus JANMGV01. Next base: position 862 of record JANMNK010000298.1, read on the forward strand.
AAGCTAGAAACCACGTTTTATTGTTTGCGAATCGCTACTGAACTGAGTTTTGAAATGCCGAGTGATGCAGCATGTTGAAAATTTTTCGCAAAAAGCCAATTGATCGAATCCAAGCGGATGCCAGCGCTGGTTTTGTCGAGATCGAGCATCCTGGTGGCATGCGTCGCAACTTGGGGCTCGTTGACCTGACGGGCTTAGGCATTGCCGCCATTATTGGTGCTGGCGTGTTTTCTATGGTGGGAAATGCTGCTGCGAGCGGTGGCCCGGCCGTAGTCTTTTTATTCATCTTCACCGCAATCGCGTGTATGTTCTCCGCCTTGTGCTACGCAGACTTTGCCGCTCGCATACCCGTTTCGGGCTCCGCCTACACCTACGCGTATGCGAGCTTCGGCGAATTATTCGCGTGGATAATCGGCTGGGATTTGCTTGTCGAATACGCGATTGGAAACATTGCCGTTGCTATTTCGTGGAGTGATTATTTCACTGGGTTGATGGCAGGATTGGGCTGGAATATTCCCGCCTACTTTTCAACCGACTACCTGAGTGCGGCACGCGGTTTCCGCATTCATCAAGAAGCCATTTCACAACTCACGGAAAGTGGTAATACAATTTCGCAACTGCGAGCCATGCCGGTGGATCAGCTTCGAAATTTGTCAGCCGACGTCAGTGGCGGTGCTTTAGAAGCTTATCAAGCATGGACGACGGCTCCTACGATCAACGGTTTTCGAATCATCTGCGACGTACCTTCGTTGGTCATCGTCTTCTTGATTACCGCTTTGGTTTATGTCGGGATACGCGAATCCAAGATGGCATCGAATTTGATGGTCGCCTTAAAACTGACGATTATCGCAATCGTTGTTGTTGTCGGCTCCTTTTACGTCAATCCTGGGAATTGGACGCCATTTGCGCCGCATGGGTTTGGTGGCGTCATGAGCGGCGTGGCGGCTGTATTTTTTGCGTACATCGGTTTTGATGCCCTTTCAACTACGGCGGAGGAATGCAAGAATCCGCGGCGCGATCTACCACGCGCCATGATTTATTCTTTGTTGATATGCACGGCGTTGTACTGTGTACTGGCGTTGGTGCTAACCGGAATGAAGGACTCCAAGGAACTGGGTGTCGGCGATCCGCTGGCTTACGTATTTGGTCCCCAAGGCGTGGACTTGCCGTGGGTCTCTGGCATCGTCGCGGTAGGTGCGATCATTGCCATTGCCACGGTCTTGTTGGTCTTTCAACTGGGTCAACCTCGTCTATGGATGGCGATGAGTCGCGATGGTTTACTTCCACCGATTTTTGCAGCCCTGCATCCACGTTTTCGAACTCCATGGTTCTCTACAATTCTGACGGGCTTGCTGGTCGCGATTCCTTCGCTGTTCATGAATCTATCGGAGGTCACCGATTTGACAGTCATCGGAACGTTGTTCGCATTCGTTTTGGTATGCGGCGGTGTCTTGGTCAAGGATAAAGACTTTGGTCGTGAGAATCGCTATGCCAAATACATCAACGGGGCTTATTTTGTTCCGCCCACATATATCGTAATCGTTTACGTGATCTGGATGAAATGGCCAGAAGAATTTCTGAACCTCGTCAGCGTCTACGACAAAGAATCGGGACTGTCTGGGTGGCACGTGTACCAACACCGATTGCCCTATATGGTCTTTGCGTTATTTGCGACGGGCCTAACGCTCCTAACCTTGGTCAAGCGATTGTCCTTGATTCCGGTTCTAGGAGTTCTATCGTGCACTTACTTGATGACCGGACTAGGCATCACCAACTGGATTCGTTTTGCCATTTGGTTATTGGTCGGTGTGGTGATTTACTTCTTCTATGGCTACAGTCACAGCAAACTGAACGTAGAAAATGGTAAAGCTGCATCGAGTTCGTAAACGGGGATCGACAAAGTCTTGGTGCTGAATTTTTACCTTGGCGTACGACTATCGCTGAACTTCTCCCCCCTTAATCAAAAATTGGCGAAGGTGAAAAAAGTGGCAATTTGGTTCGATTTTAGGCCTTTTCTTTAGGTCGCAAAGGCCGATTGACTAACTATACTGGAGCGAAATGCGGAGCTGACCAAATCTGAAACGGTCGGACTGCCGCAGCCTTTGGCCTAATATTTTGACTTCCGTAGTTTTTTACAACGGTTAAACTAAGGCCATTCGAAAACGCGACGGTCGCTGAAAATATCGAAGTCAAGGTTGAAATTGTTTCCCTTCAAGTGAGGATTTGTTCGGTGGCATCAGGCAAATATCTGTTTACAAGTGAATCTGTCAGCATGGGGCATCCCGATAAACTGGCAGACCAAATTTCTGATTCGGTTTTGGATGCTCTCTTTGCCCAAGATCCAATGAGCCGCGTTGCTTGCGAGACACTGGTGACAACCGGCCTCGCTTTGATTGCTGGAGAAATTACGACCAAAGCAGTCGTTAACTACTCTCGTATCGTCCGCGACGCGATCAATGCTGTCGGTTACAACGATGACTTGATGGGAATTTCCGGCGACACTTGCAACGTCATGGTTGCACTTGACGAACAAAGCAAAGACATTGCGCAAGGCGTTGATGACAACGCATCTGCTGGCAAAGCCATTGGTGCGGGTGACCAAGGTTTAATGTTCGGGTTTGCTTGCAACGATACCCCAGAACTCATGCCCTTGCCAATCGCACTTTCGCACCGAATCACCAATCGCCTGACCGAAGCTCGATTCAAGAAGGAAGTCGATTGGTTGCGACCTGACTCCAAGAGCCAAGTAACGATTGCTTTCGATGGCTACACCCCTGTGGCTGTAGATACTGTCGTGGTATCCACTCAGCACGCACCGCACGTAACTCACAAACAAATTCACGAGTACGTAATCGAGTCGATTATCAAGCCTTGTTTGCCTCGTGAACTTTCCAAGGGCAAGATCACTTATCACATCAATCCAACGGGTGTGTTCGTAACGGGTGGTCCTCAAGGTGACTGCGGTTTGACTGGTCGAAAGATCATTGTCGACACGTATGGCGGATGGGGACGTCATGGTGGTGGTGCTTTCTCCGGCAAGGACCCAACCAAAGTGGACCGAAGCGCCGCTTACATGGCTCGCCACGTTGCAAAGAACATCGTAGCTGCGGGTTTGGCCGATCGTTGCGAAGTGCAACTTGCATACGCCATCGGCGTGTCGGAGCCCGTCAGCGTTTGTGTTGACACCCAAGGTTCTGGTCGCGTTGACGACGAACGCATATGCGAAGTCGTACGTGAGTTTTTCGACCTGACGCCAGGCGGAATTATCAGCTACCTCGATTTGCGTCGTCCGATTTATCGCAAGACGGCAGCGGGTGGTCACTTTGGACGCAGCGAACCTGAATTCACTTGGGAATCGACTACCCGTGCCAAAGCTCTCGCCGATGCTGTCGGAGTTGAATCCTTGGCAAAGTAACCTGTTTCCAAACAGTCGTCACTTAATCTGAATAAAACTGAAAAGGCGATGCTTTCCGGCATCGCCTTTCTTTTTTTGTAGACCCTTGCACAGGCCCGTTGCGGTTTGTCACATACTACGATTAAGATTCTGACCAAACACATGAAACGCACACACAAGACGAGGACAACGATGCTTGATTTATATGATCGAATCCATGAGGCCTGTTCGTTTATTCGCAGCCGCTGGGATCGCATTCCCTATGCGGGAATTATTCTTGGCACGGGCCTTGGTCCCTTGGTGGAACGCATTCAAGTCGAAGAAGCCATCGAGTACTCTGAGATTCCTCATTTTGCTCGCTCCACCGCGACAAGCCATCGAGGGCGACTTGTTTGTGGAACTTTGTGTGGATTGCCAATCATGGCAATGGAAGGTCGCCAGCACATGTACGAAGGTTATCCACTCAAGCAGATTACTTTACCGGTGCGAGTCATGAAACACATGGGAGCCAATCTCCTTGTCGTTTCCAACGCGTGTGGCGGTATGAACCCGAATTACAGGTCCGGCGACATCATGTTGATCGACGACCACATCAACTTGATGGGCGATAATCCTTTGATCGGAGTGAACGACGAAAAACTCGGCCCCCGCTTTCCCGATATGAGTGAGCCCTACGACCGCCGGCTGATCGATGTCGCTTTACGAGTGGCCAGGAAGAATGATATCGTCGCACACAAAGGAGTATTCGTTGCGGTGGCCGGTCCGAATTTAGAGACTCGGGCCGAGTATCGATTTTTGCGTTTAATCGGTGGCGATGTGGTCGGCATGTCGACGGTCCCCGAAGTTATTGTTGCAGCCCATTCCAGCATGCGCGTTGTGGGGTTTTCGGTCATTACGGATATGTGCCTAGCCGATGCTCTCGAAGTTGCCGACGTCCAAAAGATCATTGCTGTCGCGAACGACGCTGCTCCTCGCTTGACGACGTTGGTAATGGGTGTTTTGGATCACGAACGCGAAACTCATCAAGGGGTCGCTGGCTAAGCAAGAATTGACGTTCCTCACGCCATGTTCATCTTGCTGCTGACTGATTATACAGCCCGATGCTTATTCCTCGCAGCCGAAAAAATTCGTTTCACTAAACAGTATGGATATCAAGACTAAATTATCGGAAGCGTGCGCGGCGATACGTTTGCAACGTGATCTAAAGCCATCGGTGGGCTTAATACTTGGCAGCGGCCTGGGATGGGTCGCCGACAAGATCGAACATGCGACGGCGTTCGACTATTCGCTGATCCCACATTTTCCCGTTTCGACTGCTTCTGGTCATGCAGGAAAACTGGTGCTTGGTTATCTGTCCGGCATGCCGGTTGTAGCGATGAAGGGCAGGGCACATCTGTATGAAGGCCATTGTGTTGACGTAGCGACCTTTCCAGTTCGATGCATGCAGCGATTAGGATGCGAAGTGCTAATCGTTTCCAACGCCAGCGGCGGGGTCAATCCGCGTTTTCAAAGCGGTGAAGTTGTTGCGATCGATAGCCACATTGATTTGATGATGCGTACCCGAGTTACCAATTCGACGAATTCAGATATCTTCCAAAGTACGCGCCAACCGATGTACGACCCGGGCCTTATCCGAATGGCCACGAAAGCGGCACTCCGCTGCGGGTTCCTTTTGCCTCAAGGCACATACCTCGCGACCCTTGGCCCGAATTATGAAACGCGAGCCGAATACCGATTCTTTCGTAGAATCGGAGCCGATATGGTAGGAATGAGCACTGTTCCAGAAGTACTCTTGGCCTTCGAACTGAATATGAAAGTGCTTGGTTTCTCGATCGTCACGAACGTTGCCAACCCAGACGCCCTGACAAAAACAAATCATGAGGAAGTGTTGTCGTGGGGGGCAAGAGCACAACGAAAACTGGAACCGCTGCTCGCGTCGCTGCTGTCCGATATGTCGGGCCCTCCCGACTGAACTTTCAAAACATGAAAGCTCATAGACGCGGTCAGTCGTCGCGGATGGCGGTACTTGTCATCCTACTCGGATATTATTTTCGATCGAGTACGAGTACGAGTACCGTTTCACTGAGTACGTTTGATACGGTCGATACTGGATATCAGCGAGGAGGCTCCCAATTCTTGTCTTTGCCATTGCCATTGGCGATGGTGTTCGCGGCTACGTACCGAAAAGCATTTTGAAAACGTGCAATCCAGACTCACTAAGAACTCAACTCACTCGCAAATTTTTCGAGGCGTTTTGGGGAGACTGGTATTTTGGTCCCTAGCTGTTGGGCAAACAGAGACACTCGGAATTCCTCGATCATCCAACGGTATTCCTCAAGCTTGGCCAGATCGCCCGTAGCGGACGCTTGGGCCAACCTCTTTTCATAATCGATCCAAAAACCAGCGATCGCGGATTCGTTTGCCAAGTCCTTGGCGACGCCTGACGTCTTGAGCCTTTCTATTCGCGCACTGATCGCTTGCAAGTATCGAGGGTATTCGCGAAGCCATTGCCAGGGCACTTGTTCGAAAATGTTTCCAGCGAATAAACGATCAAGATGCGAATGGATCGCGATAATCGATTCTCGCCACGCCGACGGTGCTTTTTCAAGAACCAAGGCGGACGCATGAAACTGTTCCGCAAATCGCGGAAACCACTTGGCAACATCCTGCGCGGCGATAGAAATTCGTGCAATGCGACTTAGGCGAGCAAGTTCAAAATCACTCTTGGTTCGAATAGTGGGGCGATCCTCAATAAATGCGATTCTCGCCAGTAAAGTTATCAAACCTTCGCGAAGAAAATCTGACTTGAAACGAGACGCCAACCATAGCTGACTTTGGCTGATTTGTGGCAGATGAGCAACTTGACTTTTCAATTCCCGATGCTCGACAAATGTGAACATTCTCAAGACACCCCGACGAATTCCTAAATCGGCTGCGACAGGATTATCGGTGACAGTCGTTTTGACGAATTCACCTTGATCAGCAAGTGTTGGATATACAGTAAGGCTGAGTCCGCGCTGCTGCACGACGAGTGAATTTGGAATTTCATCGATATCGAATGACGTCATCTTTTCGCGATACCAGGATTCCTTCTCGATACTCGTCGCAACGGCGGTTGATGTCGCGGCCGAAGGTTTTGTATCTTGGATGAGGTCTTGGAGGTCGCGACTCGACGCTGTGGGTTTGCCGGATTCGTCGCGAACCTCGATTCGCATGCGAAGATGTTCCGGGACCTTGTCCAGTTCAAAGTCGCTGGGGCGAATGGTCTCTTCGGCAATCACGGATAGACGTTTGCAAAGCGTTGGCCAAAACGGTTCTCGCACAGGATTTGTCGCTGACCAAGCGTCCGCGAGTTTTTTCGCGGTATCCGGTGCAGGAACAAGATT
>JANMNK010000307.1:0-3038 GCA_031373875.1 Pirellulaceae bacterium
TTGTATTTGGTACGGTTTAAGGGCGACCCGATGCGAATTTCAGGGGGTCTATTGGATGTTTTCTGTTCAACTATTTCGGGCAATATCATAGTTAGGATAGCGAGTTTCCCGCTAGAAATCCCTGGTTTTTACTGCATAAAACGAAAAAGCTAGACTTTTGCATTCTTGGCTCGGAGTTCCGAGAAAGCCGCTGAAGGGCGAAATTGGGTTTCAAAAAATTCTGAGAGCTTGTTAAAGTATCGCTTTTGCCCCAAAAGTCTTTACGTCGACAAAGGGAAGTGGGCCGATGAATGACATGGGTGGATTAGCGTTCGAAGACCTGAAAGTCGATGATTTTTGGAAGAGTCAAAGTCGCGAGATTCTAGCCATTGATTTGACAGAATTTGCCGAACTAACCGGCGATCGCGACCCTCTTCATACCGACGCTGATTTTGCTGCAAATACGCCTTTCGGCGAACCCATAGCGCACGGTTTATTGGGATTGTCTTTTATGGCAGGTCTCAGTTCCAATTGCCCTCGCGTTCAGACAATCGCTTTTGTTTCCATTCAGGAATGGCAGTTTTTGAAACCCATTTTCGTGCATGACAAAATTCACGTAGAAACGAAAGTGCTTGAAGTCATCGATCATGGTCGTCGACACGGCAAAGTTGTTTGGCAACGTCAGGTGGTCAATCAAAATGGCCAAGTCGTCCAGCAAGGTAATCTGACAACGTTGGTCACTCGTCGAAATGTTTCAACTCGGCGAATTGACCAACCGCAGCAGACCACCGAAATGCCGCACTTGAGATCCGAGCCAAGCGTGCCCCAAGATCACTCGCGGCAATAGGTTACTCGCGCCAATAATTGGATTCCTTCGGGCTTTGGTAGACGACTTTCATCTTCGGGGTATCGTACAATTTTTGGCCAGCAAAGAGTGACTGGACTCCCCCGATCACCATGCCCGAAGTCAGCAGTGTTCGTTCTGCAGGATAAGGTGACTTGCCCATCAGCACCAGCGTCTCGATGTGCCGTGCCAATGGATTAAAGAAATCAGCAGTGGTCGAGCCGTGAGTCGGCATGGGCAGATACATCTGACACGAAACGATTTCGTTGTCCTCTCGCAAGCCCGCATAGTTAAAGTCTTGTATGCCCGTGAGGAACATCGTCGTGCGGAACCCATCGAGATGTTCGATTAAGTAACCGATGGTATCCGGCAAAGTGGACTTGGCCCATTCGAACGTGACGGGCGCGGTCGGGAATCCACCTTCTACGGGCAGGTTGTGGCTGCGATTGAGAGCGGCGACCATCAAGCGGCGCGTGTTGGCGCGATCGTCCGCCGCAAGGGCTTGCCAGAGACTGTCGCCTCGAAGTGCATGCACGCTTTTAATGCCGACTTCGCCACCGGCGCGGCGTTCGGACATGCACTGAGCGGTTTCGAGACCATGAAAATCGTAACTATCAACGCCGCCATAGCAAACACAAACGCTTTCCTTCAGGGGTGTTCCCCAAGGCATATCGATGGACGGTAATCGCCAGGTCACCGGCAAGCTTGACCCTGCCAGGAAACCGAAGCCTAATCGTTTGGAATCGGCGATCATTTCGGCGCATTGGTCCCAATCGGTGGACAGATGTTTGTCGTTGAAAATGGGAACGGCACGCCCGGAGTCTTCGAAAACCCGGACGGCTTCTTTGAACCATTTGTAGCGTGGATAAAGTCGTTGGCCCTTTTCGTTGGCGGGATAATTACCGTGTTCTGCGATGATGACGACGCCATCAACTGCTAATTTCGAAGTGCCCAGAGTTAATGCTTCGGCAATGCTCGGGAAAGCTTTTAACTTGTATTTCTCTATGCGTTGTTTGCCCAAATCGTTTTCGGGAAACTGATCGATATACACAGAAGCCACGTCGAATCGAGGCATCTGCCAGCGGCCTCCCCAAGTGTAGCCCATGGCGTGCCGGTCCAGAAAATGTTGAGCGTGTGAGTGCTGCTTGACCTCGGTGCCGATGAAAGCAATTTTCTTGCGCGGTTCGGATGCTCGAACTGGGCAGTAGGATGTGGCGATGGCAGCAGAGGTAGCGGCCAAGAATGTTCTGCGATTGAGAGTCATGGGTTTATCTCACTTGGGTAGGGTGCGGAGACTGGTGAGTGGGGAGGGGAAAAGTACCGAAGGATGTCGTTCAGCCATTCCAGGATTTGCCATCCCAGGCGAGGATTCTGTGTAGCCAAGCCGCTACATCCTCAGAAAATAGCCGATACAAGATTTCGCCTTTTTCGGCAGAAGCCAAGTGGGGCGAGCCAATGTGACCGCGATCGGAGCGATCCTTAGTTATCCACGCTCGCGTTCCCGGCAAAAAGGGATTGCCGTGCTCGATGACGGGAGCGTTTTGATAATCGCCAACTAAGTGAGGTGCAGCGCGGAGAACCATAGAAGTCTCCCATTCGCACGCGTGGCCCATTTCTCTTTGATGAAAGGAAGATTCGGTCAGCCAAGGTTGTGTGCCTAACCCCCAGTAGGTTGTGAATGCGATGAGAAGGTCATTGCGCTCGCGGTACTTTTGGCGAACTTCGAAAGTCGCTTGCTTGCCTGGAATGTCATTGCCACCGTGCCCGTTAACGAACACAATTCGACGAAAGCCGTGTTGAATGAAATTTTCTGCCAAGCCACAGAGCATGTCCAGGTAAACTCGCGGCGGAGCGGACAGCGTCCCAGCAAAGTCCATGTGATGGTCCGAGTTGCCCAGCCACATAAGGGGCGCGAACAGAATGCGGTCCTCGAGTTTTTCTGAAACTCGGCGAATGATCTCTCCTAGCAATAAACTGTCAGTCCATACGGGGAGGTGGTGACCATGCTGTTCAACGGCAGCGATTGGAATGACTACCGGTGTATCCGGAGCAAGAGACTGAAGGCGAGGCCACGGAAGTTCCACAAGGTTCATAGTTGTTCATCGAATTGGCAGGAAGGAAGGGGCTTCGTCGGCGTGGGTATGATCGGAATATATTCGTATGATCCCTCACTTCGCAACCAAGTGAACATCTCGCCGTTTCGGTTTTGTGCAGG
>JANMNK010000318.1:0-3822 GCA_031373875.1 Pirellulaceae bacterium
TTGTAACCACACTGTATCACGGGGAAACATGGCGTCTCGTGGAAACATGGCTGTGGTGAAACCTTGCTTTAGGGGAGAATCCGACATTCTGCCCAGTATTGAAATATGCGGAACCGATATTCTTCGGAAAAACTGATCTAGAGTCTTCTTGGTAACGTCGCTACCATCGCAAAAATTCTTGCCATAAGCGTGTTTTTCTTATGGCATGCGTTTGAATATTTTCGGATTTTAAATGAGAGCAACGAGTCAAGGAGGACCGTCGTGCAAACTATCAAGACAGCCGTTGTCGTCGTCATGTTGTTGGCTGTACTGTACGGCGCTTATGTTGCGTTGAATGGTTCCGATACACCGTTGCCACATGATCTTGGGCTAATTGTACATGATTTGGGAGACGAACCGGATGTACAAGGGCCGACGGGTATTGGTTTGAATTCGGAACCCACTCCGTTTTCACCGGATAACAACGCTGGGAAACCTGACACTGCTTTCCTTCCGCCAAGCACACCATCTCAGTCATTCGAGTTTCCTTCGACAGGACAAAACTCGACATCGAATCCATTGCCCTTTCCGGTGTTAGAACCTGCTCCCAAAGCACTGCTGGCTGGTAACACGAATTCACTCCCGACAAACAGTTTGTCACCCGACAACTCCAATTGGAATTCCCCTTCGTTTTCGACTGATTCGAGCAGCGAATCGAGCAGCGAATCGAGCAGTGGTGGAGAGTTGGCACAACCAGCGCTTACGCTCCCTAACCTCGTGAGCACAACGAACAATCTTTCGAATTCATCTACGTCAAATGGCTCGGCCTTCCAACCAGCACCGCCAAGTCTAGAATCCGGTTCGATAGGAGGCAGCTCGCTAAACCAGAATGACTCCGGCGATGAACAATCCAACACTGAGCCTACTAGTGATCTTCCCAACAGCACGACAAGTCGATCTTACGAAAATGCAAAAAAGCTCGCCTTCGAACAAATTGGCCAAGGCAAATTGAAAGAAGCTTTGGGCACGTTGAGCGTGTTTTACAATTCACCAGAATTGTCGAGCCAACAAGCGTACGAACTTCTCGATATCCTGGACCCGTTGGCTGGCGAAGTCATCTACTCGCCGCGACACTTGCTCGATATCCCTCATGCAGTTGGGCCTGGCGAAACCATGGCAAGTATCGCCAAACGATATGAAATCGAAACAGAACTATTGTCCAAGATTAACAGACTCGAAGAAGGTCGGATGCCCCCGATTGGTACAAAACTCAAAATCATTCCAGGACCGTTTCGCGCCGAAGTTGACTTGAAAAATAGCGAACTGACAATGTTCGTGGGTGAGCTGTACGCAGGCCGCTTTGCAATTAGCCTTGGTCAAGATCCACCGCCTCGCGAAGGCGTCTATCAAGTGGTGGGTAAACAACTCAATAGAAATTATTATGGCCAAGGCGGAACGCAGATCGATGGTACCGATTCACGCAATCCGTACGGCGGCGTATTTATCGATCTTGGTCACGGTCTGTGCATTCACGGTTCGCCAGCGCAGGCAGGGACGCCGACCGCTTCTGCTTCTGGCGAAAAACTGGGCTGCGTAAGCCTTAGCCCAATCGATGCACGAGATGTTTACGGAATGCTCGGTTTTGATTGCAAGATCCAAATCAAGAATTGAGATTGATTAAGCGGCCTAATAACGCAGAATTATAGAATTCGATTCTGCGTTTCCCGGGGGTTGTTTCGATTCGGTTCGTTAAAGTTACACCCAAAGCTTAAAATAATTTCCGTAATCAAACGCGCTACGAACAAAGCGTGACGCGCGTTGAATATTTCGACACGCGTTGAAGCCCTTGCGTGCCAATCTCCTGCAATTTCTGAACGCATCGACTTCTTGGGCCTCTTGTGCGACTGAGTTCAATGTGTTGAATTGTGACAAATCAATTCTTTGACGGCTCAAATTTTGAGCTACGACAGGCTCTTCTGTCGACTTTAACGAACATTGTTCAAACCACGAAATGCAATCGGAATGAATTACTCCAAACAAAAATTGATCGAAATTGTCCGACAACATGCTTTACGTTTCGGCCAGTTTACTTTAGCAAGCGGCAAGACGGCGTCGTATTATTTGGATTGCCGACACGTGACTTTGCACCCTCAAGGCGCTAACCAAATTGCCGCAGGCATGCTCGGCTTGATGCGAGAAAGTTTGCCCGATGCAGTTGGTGGTATGGCGATCGGCGCTGATCCGATTACCGCTTCTATCGTGATGCTGGCGGGTCAAAATGATTTGTCCCTACGGGGGTTCATGGTCCGAAAAGAAGCCAAACAGCACGGCATGGGCAAACTGGTCGAAGGTCCCGTTGAACCGGGCATGAGCTGTATTATTGTCGAGGATGTTGTTACAAGTGGCGGCAGCGCGATGAAAGCGATTGAAGCCGTTCGCGATTTCGGAATGAACGTCAAAGGCGTGATGGCTGTTATCGATCGATTAGAGGGCGGGCGTTCCGTATTCGAGCGAGAAGGCATTCCGCTTTGGACTCTGCTGGACATCACGGACTTTGGTATCTCGCCCCCTGCCTAATGGACTAGACTTACAAACAGCCTTCAATCCTCTTTGTAGTTTTCAATCGTTTAAGTTTTACTTCAGACTGAAGGAATCAGTCTTCACCTTCGACGTCAACGAGCGAGTATGGAAACAAGCTTGCACCGGTCGCTAAAAATGCTCTACGCCGCCGATGCAACTTTGACGGAAGTTGCCGTAGATGGATTTCGAATCGACGCGATCGATGCCGAAGGTTGGTTGGTCGAGGTCCAGCATGCGGGATTGGGTTCGATCCGTCGTAAAGTCATTCGGTTGGTTGAGGAACATCGCCTGCGATTGGTAAAACCACTTATCGAGCGCAAGTGGATCGAGCGATACGATCCGAAAACGGGTCGGCTAATCAGTCGACGCCGTAGTCCTAAACAGGCGACTCCGTTCGACATCTTCGGCCACTTACTGCATTTTACCGGTGCGTTCCCGCACCCAAATCTGGTCCTTGAAATTCCGTTTGTCGAAGTCGTCGAACATCGGCATCCCAGCAAACCCCGTCGCCGTTGGCGGAATCGCGATTCGTCGATCGACCAAAAGTTGGTCAATATCACACGCGCTGTCGAAATCAGAACAAATCAGGATCTTTGGGATTTGATTGGCAATCCACAATTACTGGAGGCCTTCGATACAAAAAATTTGTCAGACGAAATCGGCCAACCTCGGTGGCTCGCGCAACAAATCACCTACGTTCTTCGTCACAGTGGAGCGATTTTCGCTGTCGGTAAACGCGGCAACTCAATTCTCTATTCGCGAACCCCGGTCAAGCAGAAACGAAAAACGCGAAAATCGGCATAGTGGTTCGCGGAATAAACTTTATTCATACTGCCGCCATTTTCTACTGTGACAAAATTGCTTAGGCCGGATTTGCTTGGTATCTACGGCATCATCCAAGCCATCTTCATACGCCTAAGAGCGGTCCTTTGCAAATTACGATTTTGTAGACAGACAATACGAAGTAACGAGCATTTCACAATCGGCGCGACATGGGACGTTATACAATCTTTGGCGACTGTTTTGCGCAATTGGTTTTGTTGGTTTTGGCTATACTGTTCGCCGATACTTGCTTTGATAAACGTGTTTAACTTCAAAGCAGTATCGTAGTGAATTGAACGAACAAGACCTTTTCGTCAACGATGGCAACTAACTATGTCGATTGAAGACCCTGCGTTGAATTCAGGTTGGCTGATCAACGATCCTCGCCGCAGTTTGTCCTGGTTTCGCGAAGCCGATCGTGATCCGAAATCGTCAGCCTTG
>JANMNK010000388.1:0-6357 GCA_031373875.1 Pirellulaceae bacterium
GTGTATCGCATAGCCGCAGCAGGCAATCCGGCGATGGACCCAAAATTACCTTGCTTGTCAATCAACACATGTCGCATATTCCATTCTTGAGCCATTCGCACCAGCGTCGGGTAGATCACCGCTTCGCCGTGCGGGTGATAGTTACCGCTCGTGTCACCGGAAATCTTTGCGCACTTCACTCGAGACGCACCCGGGCCGAGACTCAAGTCGTTCATCGCGACCAGAATTCGACGCTGACTTGGCTTGAGTCCATCTCGCACGTCCGGCAACGCTCGACTGACGATAACGCTCATGGCGTAAGTCAAATAGCTATTCCGCAACTCGTCTTCGATCGGCATTTCGACTAAGCGACCGATCCCACCTTCACCCGGTCCGCCGTAATCAGGCATGGAAGGACCAGAATTCGCTGTTGGATCATCGGGTGGCAAATTTGACACGTGTACTATCCTCTTCGTCCAAAATGACGATCAAAATCGATTGCAAAATATGCGGAAAGCCAACATCTAAAACAGGGAGCCAAATCGCGACAAATCGAAAGTCAGCCGTCGTGAACAACGACCGCCATGCCGCTAAAAATTTCGGTTTGCAGACCCTGTGAAACAGGCCCAAAAAAGGCCGGGCTGCGATTCAGTTTGTTCACATCGTCTAGGTGCGAAATTGTACCAATATTGGCGGCTGATCACAACCGGCCAAGCTGTCCCCGTGCCGCTTGTAAGTGGCTCAAAATCAAGGGTTTTCAAGGGGTACGCTTGCGTCAAGAAAGCACCCACGGAACGGACGATTTTCACAGCTCTGAAGCCGGAGTTCGCCAACGAGATTTTATTGATTCAGCCAGTGGCAATCGATGTCTTGAATTTGTCGTTTTATCGACCCCAGTTTGTCATCCGTATCAGGAATCCATCCGACAACACGCTCACGCTCCACACCTTGTTCAAGCCGTGTTCGACTGTCATCAGATACTGAGTCGTTATCGCCAAGCACCGTGTATCGCCCCGGCCCGGCATTCAACGTTTGCACACGTTGGTCGTTTGCACCCCGACGATAAATATCTCGCACGACGACTCGCATCACCGGCAACGAAGGTTTGCTACGGATAGCTAAGGGCAAAGACTCTGTCAACGCAAAGTCAGCATCCTGCAACGGATCAACAAGTGAGTCTGTCAACAGAGCGTCTGTCAAGTCTTGGCATAAGCACACTTGCTGCGATTGGGTTCCAAACCAAAGCGAACTATCGACGATTGCAAATGCGATCCACCCGTCTTTGTTTTTGGAAATATCAATCGATACGGGCTCATTTCCTCGATTCAACAACCGAACATTCAGCATGCCACCGGACCCGATCGCTTCGATGCCCAGCACTCCGTTCGACCAGTGAATCCGACCTTCAATCGAAGAAACTGCCAAAAGATTATCCCAGACGGTAACTAAGCCGATATCCCGTACACTTGCAAGTACTTTGGATTCACCTTGATTGAAATAGGATTCGTCACCAATAAACTCTGGGTGCATTTCCATTGTCGCATTGCGTCTTGGCCAGAGACTTCGATGTCCATAAATTGCCCATCCGTCCTCCGTGGTTTGCCAACTGGAGTTTGAGTCTTGCAAGCGCTCCGCACGGACCAATGTGGCCTGGCGTAAATACTCCGCCAGCGACTTTTGAATTCGAACTTCGCCGTTCCACAAATCGCCATCGCGAATAGAAATCGTTTCGCCAGGCAGCCCAACGACTCGTTTTACTTCTTTCTTCGCGTCCCTCTCGAAGACGATTACCGATTCCCGCTGAACAAAGTCTGTCGTTTCGAGTGACTCATAAGCGATCGGGTCGGGTTGCAATATCTCTTTGATAAGTGTCGCCGCATTGCCGCAAACGGGGCAATAGGTAGGCCGAGATTCATCAATACTCGAATGCGATAACCGGAATCGTCGAGGACAACTGAGACATTCGGCCAAGCGACCTGGCCCGCGTACAGCAGGCTCCATGGAACCGCTGACAACGACACCAAGCCTGCTTAGATTAACGCCGCTAGAGCTGCTTGTTGGTTCAACTTTGCGCATGCATCCGTTCAAAACGAAGGTGGCCAGAAGCAACGCAACTGGCCACCTTGGATTTCTTTCGAGGATGGTATGCAAACCCAGCATCCCATCACTTCTTGTCAAGCGACTTGATGGCATCTGCAAGCCCCGGCACGCCATCGCTGCCATGAGGAACCTGAATGGATGAATCCGTGAATTCATCACCGACAGGCTGGTACTGACCACCTAAATGTTTTGCCAAGAAAGCTTCTGTCACTGCGAAGAAGCTGAGTCGGTTGGGCGGGCGAACGAATCCGTGGCCTTCGTCCGGATAAAGGACATAGGTGACAGGAATATTTTTCGCCTTCATCGCTTCGACGATCTGATCAGCTTCCTGCTGTTTGACACGAGGATCATTCGCGCCTTGCCCAATTAACAGCGGCTTGCGAATTTCTTGAACTTTCGTCAACGGACTGCGAGACAGCAATTCCGCTTTGCCTTCGTCTGTACGAAAATCCCCCACCCTTTGCGTCATCATCGGCAGGATTGGCATCCAATACGGTGGAACGTTTTCGAGCAGCGTTACCAAGTTACTGGGGCCAACAATGTCGACGCCACAGGCGAATACGTCTGGCGTAAACGTCAAACCTACCAACGTGGCGTAGCCTCCGTAACTGCCGCCCATGATCGCAATCTTGTCTTTTTGCGCGATGCCTTCCTTGACGGACCAGTTAACGACATCGATCAAGTCATCGTGCATTGTGCCCGACCATTGATGATTGGATTTGTTGATAAACTCTTTGCCAAATCCAGTAGACCCGCGATAGTTAACGCTGATGACTGCATAACCTCGATCGGCCAACCACTGATGCACGGGATCGAATCCCCAATTGTCGCGAGCCCACGGTCCGCCATGCACATTGAGCACCAAAGGCATAGGCTTGGACACTTTGCCGCCCGCTCCCTTTTCAGTATCTCTTGGCAACGTCAAATAGCAAACCAAGTCCAAACCATCGCGAGCTTTTACGACAACCGGCTCCATCGGTGATAGTTTGTACTCATTCAAGTCCACGCGATTGTTGAACAAGAACTTAAACGACTTGGCATTGCGATCGTAAAGAAAGTATTTGACTGGGCCATCGCTGGCTTGGTACGCCACCGTCCAAAGTGCATCGTCAAATGTGCGGCTCGTAATCTGCCACTCTCCCTTGTCGTGTCGATCCAATGCTTCAAGATCGGCTTTGATTGAATCATCAATCACAATCCATTTGCGGCGATCATATTCTACTGCTGCGGCTTGCACGTGCTTCTTGGACGGATGAGTGATCGATTCGGAAACATCCGCCTTGGGATCCTCTGCCAACAAAGTTTGTTTGCCCGAAGCCAAATCGAGAACGTACAATCCCGCAGTGTTGCGATTACGGCTATCGATTAAGTAGAGCTGATCGTTCGACTTGGTAAATCCAGCCGGCGATGTTGTCAGCATGTCTTCGCTGGGAATTTCCATGAAGGGCTGCCAGCGTTTTTCATTGTCCGTCGATTGCAGTACTTGCATGGTCCCCTTGCGCGAAAAAGTCAGTGCCATTCGTGCTTTACGGTCGTGATCCAGAACATAGCCGATGAACCCTGGGTTCTCCTCGACCATTTCGCGTTTGCCCGTATCCAAGTAGATCTTGTGGATATCATGCAATTGAGGCATGCGATCATTCAGCCCTACCAAGATCGTGTCGGCGTCCGTTTCATCAATCGAGAGAATTCGCGCCTGCACATCCTTGATCGGGGTTAAGTCGCGAACTTCGTTTGTTGCTGCATTAGCAGAAAAGAGGTGGAAATTCTCGTCTCCCCCCGAGTCTTGTTGAAATACCAAAACTCCCGATTTGTAGGTCCATTCGTAAGACCGTATACCGCGTGATTTCTCCTGCGAAATAGGCTTGGCATTTGCCACATCGCCGATCGGCGCTACCCATAAATTCATCACGCCATCGGACGGAGCTAGATAACTGAGAAACTTTCCATCCGGGCTCAGTCGCACATTGGATCGCTGCGGATTTCCAAATAATACCGAACGCGGAATCAGCTTCGTCGGTTCACTCGACATTGCATTCATTCCCATGCCAAAAAATAAAATCACCGTAGTGCAACTCAATTGCCATGCAATTCGCATAAAAACTCCGATCAAAGAAAAGATTGCCTATTAACAGACAAAGATAAGTTGGTGTAATGGAGAAGTGCTACAGACAAATTCTATTCGAAAGACTCGCTTCCGTCTTTTGTTGCGGTAACAACTATTCCAAGAAAATCTGTTCTTCTGATACAAGCAAAACTTTGGTCAAATGGCCAAGATCACCTTCTGTCGCTTGACAGTTTTCGAAATCCCGCCTACTTGTAACATTTTGCCAAAACGATTCGTAACAAATCTCATTTGATAACTAATGAATACGCCAACCACATCGCCCAAGACCATGTTCCAGAAAATCTGGGACAATCATGTCGTTCACAGTGAAGCAGGCAAACACACTTTGCTTTACATCGATTTGCATTTGGTCCACGAAGTTACCAGCCCCCAAGCGTTCGAAGGCTTGCGATTGACTCCTCGCAAAGTTCGTCGTCCGGAAATGACCGTCGCGACGCCCGATCATAATATTCCGACCTCCGACCGCAACTTGCCTATCGCCGATCCGATTTCTCGGCAACAAGTCGACACGCTGCGAAACAATTGCAAAGAGTTTGGAATCGAGTTGTTTGACTTGAACGATCGCCGCCAAGGCATCGTGCACATTATCGGCCCCGAACAAGGGCTAACGCAGCCTGGAATGACAATCGTCTGCGGCGACAGTCACACGGCAACGCACGGCGCATTTGGCGCGTTGGCTTTTGGAATCGGTACCAGCGAAGTCGAACATGTTTTGGCAACGCAAACCCTTCGCCAATTCCTTCCCAAGACCTACGAACTGCGTGTCGATGGTAGTTTGGCTCCCGGCGTTACTGCCAAGGATATGATCCTTTATTTGATCGGCAAACTGACGACTCACGGCGGCACGGGTTATGTACTTGAGTACACGGGCGAAGTTGTTCGGCGGATGTCGATGGAAGAGCGAATGACCGTCTGCAACATGTCGATCGAAGCCGGTGCTCGTGCCGGTTTGATTGCTCCCGATGAGACAACTTATCAGTACCTGCGCGGTCGACCTCGCGTCCCTGCGGATTTCGATGCCGCGGTTGCTAAGTGGCGTTTGCTACCGAGCGATGCTGGTGCTCGATATGACAAAGTCGACATCTTCAAAGGCTCCGACATCGAGCCACAGGTAACTTGGGGAACTAACCCTGGCCAAGTCATGTCGGTATCGGACCGCATTCCCGACCCCAAATCGTGTGGCGATGAGACCGAACAAAAATCGTACGCAGCCGCCTTGGACTATATGGGGCTAAAAAGCGGCACGCCAATCTGTGACGTTCCAGTCAGCCGAGTATTTATCGGCAGTTGCACGAACGCTCGTATCGAAGACCTTCGCGCTGCAGCCAAAGTCATCAAAGGCCACCACATCAATCCATCGGTCAGTGCCATGGTCGTACCTGGAAGCGGATTGGTGAAAACACAAGCTGAGCAGGAAGGCTTGGACCGCGTCTTTAAAGAAGCTGGTTTCGACTGGCGAGAAGCTGGGTGCAGCATGTGCCTTGCAATGAATCCCGATCGCCTCGAACCAGGTGAGCGATGTGCGTCGACGTCCAACCGCAATTTCGAAGGTCGTCAAGGCAAAGGCGGACGAACGCATTTGGTGTCCCCAGCAATGGCCGCCGCGGCAGCAATCAAAGGACACTTTGTTGACATTCGAGACTGGAAATACCAAGGCTAATACACACTATGAAACCATTTACCGTACACACCGGCAAAGTTGCCGTTATGGATCGCGCGAACGTTGACACCGACCAAATCATTCCCAAACAGTTCCTGAAACGAATCGAGCGAACGGGCTTTGGTCAGTATTTATTTTTCGATTGGCGATTCCTGCCTGACGGCGGTCCCAATCCCGAATTCGAATTGAATCAGCCAGCGAATTCTGACGCTTCAATCTTGGTCGCGCGACGCAACTTTGGAAGCGGCTCAAGTCGCGAACATGCCGTTTGGGCATTGGATGATTACGGATTCCGCGCCGTAATCGCACCGACGTTTGCCGATATTTTCTACAACAATTGTTTCAAGAACGGACTGCTTCCCATCGCCTTGACCGAAGAGCAAGTCGAAGAAATTTTCAAACGATACGCTTTGCATCCTCAATACACGTTGACGGTAGACCTTGAAAAATGCCAAGTAACCGATTCGTTTGGAATGTGCTGTACTTTTTC
>JANMNK010000945.1:0-7692 GCA_031373875.1 Pirellulaceae bacterium
CGCGGTGCCTGTTTGTTTATCTTCGTCGCATATCGCATTTGGCTCGATACGGATGGAGCCCGTTTACATGATTCTTGGTCAAAGCTCGGCTGCGGCGATTCATCTGGCTCTTGCGGAATCGGGCGATCTGCAAGACATACCCTACGAGCGTTTAAGGGCTTTGTTGACCGAATTGGACCAAGTTCTCTCCAGGGAATCACGAATTCCCAAATCGCTTGCAAGGGCAAATCGTCCTGTTTGGTTGCGGCTTTGATTCACTCAAAGTAAAACTAGCCCAATCGTCGTTGTTTCCCTACCCATATTGAAAGCAACATTGTGGATTTATTTGCGGCAAGTGAACAAGCCAACATGGCGCGGCACCAACCGCTGGCAACACGAATGCGTCCGCGAAATTTGAGCGAGTTTTCCGGACAGCAACACTTCCTCGGTCCAGGCAAACTCCTGCGCCGACTGATCGATGCGCGACGACTTGGATCGCTCATCTTGTACGGTCCGCCGGGATCCGGGAAAACAACCTTAGCTCATCTTCTCGCCACGGAAACCGGCGGTCAGTTCCGTCCCCTGAGCGCGGTGACGAGTGGCGTCAAGGAACTGCGAGAACTGCTACAGTGGGCTGGCGACGAAGTTGCATCCGGTGGCGAACGTCCGATCGTGTTCATCGACGAAATCCACCGATTCAATCGATCCCAACAAGATGCCCTTTTGCCCGATGTCGAAGAAGGCATCATCACGCTTGTCGGGGCTACCACCAGCAATCCGTACTTCGCAATCAACGGCGCTCTCCTCAGCCGCAGCCAAATCCTGCAGTTCCAACCGCTGACTATCGAGGAATTGGAATCTTTGCTCTATCGGGCCATAGGCGATAAAGAACGCGGCCTCGGTCGATTTGCGATCAACGCGGAACCCGACGCGATCACGTTCTTAGCAACGATCGTGGATGGCGACGCGCGACGCGCTCTCAATGCACTCGAAGTCGCCATACTTTCGACACCTCAGCGCCCCGTGCACCTCACTGTAGAACTTGCACGGGAGTCCATGCAGCAGAAATCCATGCAATTCGATCCCACCGGCGACGAGCATTATGATTTGGCAAGTGCTTTGATCAAGAGCATTCGGGGTTCGGATGTTGACGCAGCGTTGTATTGGTTGGCGCGAGCTTTGGAAAGCGGCGAAGATATTCGTTTCTTGTGTCGACGCTTAGTGATATTGGCCAGCGAAGATGTCGGTAACGCTGATCCGCAAGCGCTCGTTGTTGCCGTCTCCACGATGCAAGCCTGCGAGTTCATCGGCTTGCCCGAATGCCAGTTGACTTTGTCTCAAGCCGTGATTTATTTGGCTCTCGCTCCGAAAAGCAATTCGGCCACAACCGCCATCAGCCTGGCGCGCCAAGACGTTCGCGAAGGCCGCACGATTCCGGTTCCCGTTCACTTGCGTGACAGTCATTACGGCGGAGCGAAACAGTTTGGGCATGGAAACGATTATCAATATTCGCACGATGCTCCCGGAGGCGTTGCTCAACAAGACTATTTGTCCGTTGATAAAACCTACTACACGCCCACCGACCGCGGCCTTGAATTGGAATTAGCCAAACGCTGGGCGGAAATTCGAAAGATTCTTGGAAAGTCCGATTGATGGAAGACAACCTACGCGTTCAACGCCCTACCTTTGTTACTCACCTTGAATGTGGATTGATGGGTGATCGGTATCCGGCCGATCAAGTTCACGGGCTTTCTCAAGCGGGCCGCCCGCTGCTCGTGCGGTACGATTTGACCGCAATCGCTGCGGCTGTCAGCAAAGCCGACTTATCCAATCGCTCCTCAGATTTATGGCGCTATCGCGAGTTCCTTCCCGTCAGGCAAGTCGAGAACATCGTCAGCTTAGGCGAAGTCATGACGCCACTCATTGACATGCCTAAGCTAAGAACCGGCAGTGGTCACGTAATCGTCAAGGACGAAGGCCGATTGCCCACGGGTTCCTTCAAAGCCCGTGGAGTTACGATGGCCGTTTCGATGGCCAAGGAACTTGGCATAAAACGCATTGCGATGCCCACCAACGGTAACGCGGGGGCCGCGCTGGCTGCCTATGCTTCTCGGGCCGGAATCGAATCGTTCGTCTTTTGTCCAGAAGACACTCCCGAAATAAACGTCCGCGAGATCGCCGCCCAGGGTGCGCACACGTGGCGAGTCAACGGGTTAATCAACGATTGCGGCAAAATCGTAGGCGAAGGCAAATCGAAGGTTGGTTGGTTTGATATGTCGACTCTGAAGGAACCGTATCGCATCGAAGGAAAAAAAACGATGGGCCTCGAATTGGCCGAACAGTTCGCGTGGTCGCTGCCTGATGTGATTTTCTATCCGACCGGTGGAGGTACCGGCCTGATCGGCATGTGGAAAGCCTTCAAGGAACTCCAAGCCATCGGGTGGATCGGAGATAAACTTCCTCGGATGATTGCCGTCCAAGCTACCTGCTGCGCTCCTATCGTTCGCGCTTTTCAAGAGAACGTCGAGCACGCACCATTATGGGAAAACGCCCACACGATCGCTGCTGGCATTCGCGTTCCCATCGCCGTTGGTGATTTTCTCATCTTGCGAGCCATTCGAGAAAGCCAAGGGTTTGCGATTGCCGTCCAGGACGACGAGATTTTGCGGGCTCTTGATGAAGTGGCAAGATCCGAAGGTTTTCTGATGTGCCCAGAGGGTGCCGCCACTTACGCTGCTTACAAAAACGCTGTTCGCTCAGGACTCGTTTCAAGTTCGGATACTGCGGTATTGTTCAATTGTGCAAGCGGCTTGAAATACCCATTGCCGCCCGCCGATGCGAAAATCGATAAATCTCTGCCAATCGCTTGGAATACCATCGTGCCCTAATAATAATGGAACACTACTCCAAATAAGCGAACGTAGTGGCATCCTCGTCCTATGATCCCAAGGCATTAGCGATGACCAACCACAAACCGGCTTTTACGTTGGTCGAACTCCTCGTCGTCCTCGCAGTCGTGGGAATACTCGTCGGGCTATTGCTCCCCGCAGTCCAAGGAGCGCGAGAAGCACAACGGCGAGTGCAGTGCCAGAACAATCTTCGACAGATCGGCTTGGCCATTCATAATTTTGAATCGGCTCATCGCGTCTTTCCTGCTTCGGGTTGGACGACCAAGGGGCCCGGAAATCCGTACGGCAAATTTGTGGGATGGCGAACGACCATTCTCCCGTATCTTGAGCAATCCAATGTTCGAGAGTTGTACGACATCAGTCAGAATTGGTGGGAAGGCACCAATCTCGCCGTCGGTAGCGTTCCCATTCCGGTCATGGTATGCCCCAGTACTCCTCAACAACCGAGTGTATTGTCGGCGATAGCCAAGTCGCCGCGCCCAGCACTTAACTTTGCAACACCGCTAGCACGCACGGACTACGAAGCCATCTTGGGCGTTCAACCCGCTTCGATCAATCCTACGCTTTATGATGCCGACAATCGATTTTCGGTGATGCACCGCAACTCAACCAATCGCTTCGCAGATATTCACGACGGCTCTCAGTACACGATCATGGTTCTCGAATGTGCCGCTCGCCCATTCGTTTACCGCAGAGGATCGCCAAGGAAGCAATTTACTAATGACCAAG
Source organism: Pirellulaceae bacterium (assembly GCA_031373875.1). Taxonomy (GTDB): domain Bacteria; phylum Planctomycetota; class Planctomycetia; order Pirellulales; family Pirellulaceae; genus JANMGV01. The sequence goes on from JANMNK010000945.1 coordinate 3,618, forward strand.
GAATCGGGTGGGCCGATAGCGAAGGCCCCTTCAGTTTGGATGGAGCCAGCGCCGACGGTAACACGGAGGGATGTGGACCAAGCAACGGTTGTAGTTTTGCGATGAATCGGAAAAACGACAACGAACCCTACAGCTTCCATCGCGATGGGGTGATGGTACTCTTTGCAGATGCTCATGTCACGTTTCAAAGCGCCTCCACACCCCTGAGCACCTTCGCCGCCCTCTGCACTCGCGCCGCCGCCGACAAAATGGACCAACCGTAAGTATCGATACCTCCATTCCGACCTCCCCGGAATGTAATGCCAGTGCGTCGCTCTTGCCAAAAAATCAGCAGGCTGTTGAGGATCAAAATGACAAAGATAATTGCACAATTCTTGGCGTCGTCTAGAAAATAAGAACAGACGGCAGAAACAAACAGAATCCAGATAATTGGATTGTTAAACTGTGAGGCCAATATTACGAAACTCGATCGGCGATCATTTTTCAGGGCCGATGTCAAGGAACGAGCGTACCGAGAGAGCTCTTCATGATCGGTTACCGCCGCTACTGCAGTCTGAAGAGCTTTGAGAATTTCGCTTTCGGAAACCGGCCAAAAACGATGGAATCTTGCTCGTCCATCACAAAGTTTTCCGAATTCTGGGCGGTTTCATGCAGTCGATCTTCCGCGTCGAATTCTGTTTGAGACCGCCAAGGCCTGGTATCCGCGTTAGACATCTGCGCACCTAACTGTCTTATAAATTCTAAAATACAATTAAAGTCATCTTCGTCATGCTAGGTCTCACGCTCAATCGAATTCCACATGGTCGAACTGGCCGCAGGCTCTGAATTGGGTTGGCCAATATAAATTCTTTTGCTCGGGCTTTACTGACTCCGCTTGACAGCTATTTTCAAGTCAGATGGTCAGGACGAATCGCTCCGTCAATGGTAATCTATGGGATAACGACATCTACGAGAAACTGAGCTGGAGGTTTTATGAGCACGCAGCGAACGATGCAACTAGTTTTTACATTACTATTCGTGGTTTCGACCAACTTCCTGGTCGGTCCGAATAAGATTGCTTTTGCCCAGGGACCCGCCAAGGTCAAAGCTCGCTGCATTGCCCTTGAGTTGTATATTCGATCGAGTGAAAAAGCCTCCGTCGATGCCTTGCCGATCATTCAAAACTATGTGAACGGTAAACGCGGCGTACGTCTTCGAATCTACGATCTCGACAAAACACCCGAATCGAAAGAACGCCTCGAACAAATTGCTACTGCCTATAAAGCTCCCGCTACGTCGTTGCCTTTCCTTTACGGGATGAACCAAGTTTTTAGCAATGTGGCGAATCCTAACGACTGGACGCGACGCGTTGATGACCTGCTTCTAGTCCAGATTTACGTCCGGCGCGGTTGTTCGCGGTGCGCCCGCGCCAAAGAGTACTTGCCGAGTTTTCAGGCAAAGTATCCTGGGCTTCAAATTCAAATCCTCGACGTAATTACGGATCCCGGAGTCAATCAGCAGTACAACGACTTGGCAAACAGCCAACGCATCGGTGGTATCAGCTTTCCGGGATTCTGGATCTGCAAACAACTGATTGTCGGTTTTGACAGCGAACAAATTACCGCACCGCGTCTGGACGCTGCATTGAAGAAATGGACGTTCGACTGCGAACTCGCGCCGGTTAAAAAGGTCGGTTTCATGCCGAAACAAGCAGGACTACTTACAGTCACCGCGCTTGTACCAGGTCGATTATCACTCCTCCTCAGCCCTACGATAAGTAACTATCGACAAGAACCAAGATCGCCTCCTCCCACCGAATCTGAAGCGCCGCCACCTCTGCCGATTACTGGTGAAGACGATCCCCCACCCTTAGAGATCGGCGATCCCTCCGAATCCCCGCCACTCGACATCGCTCCCGGTGACTCCGTCGACGATAGCCAGCAGTCTCAATCTGCAGAAGACGCTATCGAAGTTCCTTTCTTGGGACGCTTGAGCGCAAATCAACTGGGCATGCCAGTGTTCACCATCTTGATCGGTCTGGTGGATGGATTTAATCCTTGCGCGATGTGGGTCTTGATGTTCTTGCTGTCCGTGCTAGTGAACCTGAAAGATCGATGGAAAATACTCGCTGTGGCGGGGACGTTTGTTGTGATTAGTGGTGTCGCGTATTTTGCTTTCATGGCGGCTTGGCTCAATGTTTTATTACTCGTAGGATTTCTGCGCTGGGTGCAACTCATCTTGGCCGCACTGGCGATCATCGTCGGCAGCATTCATGTCAAGGATTTTTTCGCTTTCAAAAAAGGTATTTCGCTCTCGATTCCTGAGTCCGCCAAGCCTGGCATTTACGGTCGGGTTCGCAAAATTGTACTGGCAGAAAGTTTGGTTGCTGCCATCGGCGGTGCGACCGTTTTGGCTATTTTAGTAAACATCATTGAGCTGCTGTGCACGGCAGGGCTACCGGCGATGTACAGCCAAGTCCTCTCCTTGCAGGATTATCCTGTTTGGAAAAATTATGCTTACCTCGGGCTCTATATTCTTGCGTACATGCTGGACGATTCGATCATGGTGGCAATCGTCGTTATCACGTTGGGCAAAAAGAAACTACAGGAAACCCAGGGACGTTGGCTGAAACTGATCAGCGGATTAGTCATATTGCTCCTGGGCCTCGTGCTGCTACTCAAGCCCGAGTGGCTCGAATAATCGCTTTCTCCCAATCAGCAAATTCTTGGTAAGAACGCGCCCGAAGGTTCGTCTAAAGGTATCTCCCGTCCAAGCGAACGGAGCACCGTAACAGGGGCGATCTTGCGTTGGCGGACCCTTCCAATGCACACGGCGTTAGTGCTGACGGCTGTTTGTCGCAAAGCCTCGACTGCCCTAGAAGCGAGTTCGTCGGGCACTGCGACGAGCATCGTACCCTCGTTGGCTACGAAGAGTGGATCGAGCCCGAGAATCTCACATAGGCCACGCACTACCGGATTAACGGGAATCTTGCTCTCATCCACCGTGAGCGTGTGACCACAAGCTAATGACCATTCGTGAAGTACCGCTGCCACACCTCCACGCGTCGCATCGCGCATAGCTCGAACGGGAATTCCGGCTTGGCTCAGCGCAGTAACCGCAGGTAGTAGCGATCCACAATCGCTTTCGATTTCCGCAACGACTCCTAAATTTTCTCTCGCGGCCATTACCGCCATTCCGTGACATGCAATGGTCCCCGTGACGATCAATGCATCTTCTGGACGGATATCGCGGCAGTCATAACGCTGCTCATCTTGGTAGTGGCCAATGCCGCTGGTTGTAATAAAGAGACCATCGGCAGCGCCGCGCGGAACCACTTTCGTATCACCGGTTACAACCTGCACTCCAACTGTCTTTGCTGCTTGCGCGACGCTTTGGAGCACGCGGTCGAGTGTCGCAAAAGGTAAACCTTCCTCAATAATCAATGACAAGCTCAGCCATAGCGGCCGAGCTCCGGCAACCGCTAAGTCGTTGGTCGTGCCATACACGGCAAGTTTTCCAATATCGCCTCCGGGGAAAAAAAGCGGCGAAACGACAAAACCATCCGATGCAAAAGCCAATGGTCCCGATACGCTTGGTAAACGCGCTGCGTCTCCCAACGAAGCGAGTGCGTCGTTCGAGAACAAAGGTAAAATTCGGCGTTGAATCAACTCGCGTGTTAAACGCGCTCCTTCACCGTGCGCTAAGGTAACGCATTCCTTGTCGTCGACGGACAATATAGGACAAGTAATTGAAGACGAAGCGGCGTTCACGGTTCGGCACCAACTTCAGCAACTCGAGGTCGCGATTGATAAGCATAATAAGCGGCACAAGCGCCTTCGGAGGAGACCATCGGAGCTCCCAAAGGATTCTGTGGCGTGCAAGCCAGTCCGAATTGCGGGCATTGCGGGGGACGAATGCGGCCAGTCATGACTTCACCACTAAGGCATTCTGGCGGCTCGGCAAACTGAGCGGACATTTTTGGAAAACGGCTATCGGCATCAAATTGCTTGAACTCGCCCCGCAAGACCAATCCCCCTTCAGGAATCACCCCCAACCCTCGCCAAGGCCGATCTGCAATTTCGAAGACTTGTTCGAT
>JANMNK010000408.1:0-2589 GCA_031373875.1 Pirellulaceae bacterium
GGCCTGAATCGCTACGCTCTTCAGGCCAATAACAGCATTCTTTTTGAGGTTCCCATTTGGGTATCCAACTTGGTTGAGGCAACACGAGGGGAAAAACTAGTTGTCGCCGAACAGTAAGAGGCTGCTTCTTGGACTGGTCTAAATAGAGTGTGCTTCTGGTTGAAAATATTTTTTGACATATCTCTTGACGCATTCGCTCCGCCGTGTATTATTGAGTTAATACAACACGTCGCTCGGGAGGACGCCCAATGCAAATTCATATTTCAACAAACAACGGCGTTCCGATCTACTTGCAGGTCGTGAACCAAATTAAATATCTAGTTGCTGCGGGGCGACTAGCGGCGGGCGAAGAATTGCCGCCTATTCGTGTGCTTGCTGAAAAACTGGTCGTTAATCCAAACACGGTGGCACGAGCCTATCGCGAACTAGAGCTTGCCGGAATCGTTGAAAAGCGACGGACAGCGGGGACTTATGTTTCCGATCAGGGCTCGCCATTGGCTCGTCGCGAACGAATGAAAATCCTCACGGAGAGGATTGACCAACTGCTGGCCGAAGCAGGGAATATGGATGTTTCGATTGATGACGTTACCAAGCTCATTCAACAACGATTTGCCGTAATTAATTCTTCTCGCAAAACCTCTGTCACAAAGGACTCGTCCGATGCCTGATCCCTTTCCTTCGGCAGCTCCGCCAATTGTCGAAATCAACAAGCTATCGCGACAATTCGGTTCCAAGATTGCCTTGAATGAACTGTCCCTCGTGATTCCACGTGGGGGCGTTTTTGGTTTGATCGGTGGCAACGGAGCGGGCAAGACAACGTTGCTGCGACATATCCTTGGTCTGCTGCGCGCCCAGTCGGGTTTTGTGCGAGTATTTGGATTGGACCCAGTCGAAAACCCCGTCGGTGTGCTTGGCCAAATCGGTTACTTATCCGAAGAACGCGATTTGCCAAACTGGATGCGAGTACGGGAGTTGATGCGATACACGCAAGCTTTTTATCCTGCCTGGGACGAGCGCTACGCAGAAGAGCTTCGCGAAGCCTTTGATCTCGATTCGAAAATGAAAGTCAAAAATCTGTCGCGAGGCCAGCGTGCTCGATGTGGTTTGTTGGTGGCTCTCGCACATCGACCAGATTTTTTGGTGTTGGACGAACCCTCATCGGGATTGGACCCTGTCGTTCGTCGCGATATTTTGGGTGCCATCATCCGCACGATCGGCGACGAAGGCCGAACAGTTTTGTTTTCATCGCATTTACTCGACGAAGTTGAACGCGTGGCGGATCGAGTCGCAATTATCCACGAAGGCCGAATCCTACTAACGGCCAGCATGGACGAAATCAAAGAATCGCATCGCCGCGTGACCGTGCGATTTGAACAGCCTGTCGCTTCACCACCAAATTTAATCGGCACCCTGGCTCGTGAAGGCAGCGGGAATGAGTGGACGTATGTTTGCACCGGCGACCCCGAACAACTGCGAATGGCCGCCCACGTAATTGGAGCGTCCGTGATTGCCGATGAAGCATTGTCACTGGACGAAATCTTTGTCACGCGTGTATCTCAATAACGATCATCTCACGTCGGGTCACTTAGAGGAGGACAATCATGCGAGCGATGCCACAAGCGTTACTTTGGGAGACAGTTTCTCACGGGCGATGGTCTTTGCCAAGCTTTTTCTTGCTTGGTACGTTGCTTCCCCTGTTGATCTACGGTGCGCTCAGCGGTTACGGTGTCGACTTCAGCGACCCGGCGTTTTTGGTAATGCAGTTCACTTTCCTGCCGCTCATTATTTTTGAATTTTCTATTGGCATCGTAATAGCGCAAGGACCAATGTCTCGATTGTATGCCGCCCCCGTATCATCGCATTCGATCGTCGCTTGGCATTCGTTATCGGGCGCTATAATCCTCGCCCTCGAAACAGCCATTGCGGTTTGGCTCTTCAATGCGTTATTTCACGTTGGTTGGCCGGTATGGGGTCCAGCATTTTTCGCGGCAGCAGCTTGGTCATCTTTTCAATTGCTTTTGTGCGTTTCGGTCCAGCAATCATTAACAAGTTTTATCATTGCCGTCATACCAGGCACGGCGCTACTGTTGTGGCTTCAGGCACGATACGGCGACTGGTTCACAATGCCACAACACAGTTGGCCATCATTGCACGCCGGCGAAAGTGCAACGTTGGTAGGCGTCATCATCGCTTCGTATTTTGTTACGGTTTTCGGCGTCAACCGTGCCCGGTGCGGCGAGCAATTGCCATCGTTCGGGATTGGGAAAAGAATCGTAAAACTGTGGGAAGCGTACCATTCCCATGAATCCACTTCCCTTCCTCCGTTTCGCTCGTCCGCTCAAGCTCAGTTTTGGTACGAGTGGAAATTGAAAGGCATTGCTTTACCAATCGTAGTTGCAGTGCTAGTAAGCGTCGTCGGGCTTGGTGAACTGATCTCTTGGTACTTCGCCCAGCACACGTTGAGCCGAGTGTACGAAACGATTCTCTCGCTTAGCGGAATAATCTCACTCTTCGCTGTTTTTGCAGGCTTCTTTATGGGGATGATTGGCATTTCAAGTTTGGGTGGTCAGCGCGATCATGCGATTCATG
>JANMNK010000435.1:0-4457 GCA_031373875.1 Pirellulaceae bacterium
CGTCGCTCCGCGACTCTATGGCCAGCGGCGCATGTCTGATTTGACCACCGGTGACACGTCAACTGGGACTCACGTCCCAGGCTATAACCTGCCGTCGCTCCGCGACTCGAGGCCACGAACGCATTGAAATACGATAGGCAGATTGCAGGCACACGTTTTATCTGCAAGAACCAAAAAACTGGGGATCTGAATCTATTCATACGCACTTTCGGTTAGATCAACTGGGCGTCCACAATGCTGCTTTCGGAACATTCGCTGGCACGCGTGTGCCGAGCGGGACTTGCTCCATGGGGATCAACAAACGATTCGATGTCGGCGTTACCGTCTGCGTGCTGTGTTTCGTCTCCCAATCAGAAGCCGAATCGAACTCTTCTCGCCAATCTTCGTTCGACCAAATAGCGGCTTGGCGATTAGCGTTCCAGGGCAACTCAGAAACCGTGACCAACGTTCCGGCCACAAAGCAGCCGCCGTTCCAAAGCTTTGTAAGCATATTGGCGCACTTGCCAGCTTCGTCGAACTGGCTAGCTGCTGTGCGAAGTCCGTTCACGCCCGACGCGACGCTCTTAATCCCACCAGGCAACTGCACAACAAACCCAGTCCAGCCACCTGCCGAATAAGCCGTCCCGTCATAATCAACCGTGTCCGTCCCCAATTGATTTCGCCACAACCAGGAAGCATTCAACGTCACGTTGTCTGCAAATCCCGCTGCATAATTGATTCCTTGATCGCCAGCATCTCCTTTGTGCCCAGCAAACCAATCCATCAATGTACGCCTTTTGATTGGCGGGTATCCCGGTTGAAGCTGGCATGAGCCGCTAAGTGGCGGTATCGATCAGGGGAACGGTTACGATTTTGTGGGCTGAGCGAAGCTTGTCATACGCTCATCGACTTGATATCTACCGGGAGTAGAATTCAACACCAAGCGGGATACCAAGTGAATTTATTGTCGGCGTCGCGGGAAAACTGAAACCTAACGAAAGCACATTAAGCCAGACTGCAAGCTGTAAGTTGATTTCATATCCTAAATTGAGCATTTGGCGAATCTCACGAGACCTTTTTGCACACAACTGCTCAGCCCAAAGAATAGCTACATCGGGCTTTTCTGGAAATTCAACTCGATGTACCGCACAATAATATCCTGCAGACTCGCAATTCTGAAAGTGAATTTTGGACTCGCCAGGCTTTTGCGAAATTCGTGGAATCAATGAAAGCAGATTTGTCACATCCTTGGGATCAAGATTTGCATGAACAATACGCACGTCCAATTCGCACCAAAAGGGAAGTTCTGTCATGCTAGAGTAGCTCCCAAATTTTAGCGATATACTCGCCAGTTCTAGAATCCCACATACCGCCTGAACGGTCAAAAATAACGTCGTCTGCGGCGCCTAAGTTCATCTTTCTTTTTGCGGCATGTATCGCTTCGCGGATTTGTTTTCGATCCATATTCCGACCTAACGATTTCAATACTCCGACCATTTCATCGGGAGCGCCAGGTCCTCGCAAAACCTTCATTCCACGTGAAATTGCAGCAGCTAAATCCCCACAAAGCTCCCCAGAATTATGAACCAGCATCCCAAGCTCGCCGACTTCATACACATGTTCGCCGTGGACTTCGATATTGTAGACTGGGACGGCGACGCTGGCGATGGTGAGGGCAAGCACTCTGGCGGGGCCGTTTGTGGCGCGGAGGGTTTCGTTGGGAAGGAGTTCACTTAGCGGGACCCAATCTTGGCGGTCTTCGGACCACATGGGGTGAATGGTTGTGCCTTCGAGGGTTTCGATCTGGCCGTTGGGGCCGAGGATTTCTACTCGTGCGATAACGTGGACTTCGCGGGTGATGAAGCGGGCGGTGACGACCGAGCCTTCACCGTCGGCAATCTCGGGGCAATCGGCGATATCCGTGACGAGCGCAGAACCGCTAACTTGAAGCTCAGCGATGTTCAACGGCAAGAGCTTGCCACCCTCGATGCCAACTGACTTGATCCAAGAGCGAGGGCGGATCAGTTCCGCGTCGACAACCCCGCCGTCGGTGCGGTGCATGGTGATGGATATCTTGGCCCAAGTCTCTCGGTCGGGCTCAGGTAAGCTATCGTCGTATTCCCACGGCTTCGGGTTCTTCGTCGGCACGCGTGCGCCGAGCGGGACCTCTTCGATCGGGATCAAAAAGGACGAACGATTCGCAAGCGCGACGGCTTCGGTACTTGATTTGCGCGGCTCGGTTGGGTCGGATATGGACTCAAGCCAATCGTTGTTCGACCACAACGCTGCTTGACGATCCGCCTTCAAAGGAAGTCTGATCAGTTGCGGAGCAACGGAATGCTATAGCCTTGGACGTGAGTCCAAGGTATCGATCCGCCTAAAAAAGCGAGTCGCGGAGCGACGGCAAGTGTGGGAGGCGTTTCTAATGCGAAACATCTCGAATCAGGCCAACCATTTCTATGAGCACCACCGTTGCGGGCGTGCAAATGTTCGATTCCGCGCGCTAGACGCATTGGATGGATGACATTTTGCCATCGCATCAAACGCGGATACTCGCAATTTTCACCGTATCTGAGCTGGCAAAGTTTGACATAATTCCGTCGTTCTGGCCACACACCTGCCGTCGCTCCGCGACTCTCTGAAACGTGGCGCGATTCCGGACCTGGGACTCACGTCCCAGGCTGCAACATGGCGTCGCTCCGCGACTCTCGGATGCGCCCACATGCATGACGCGTGCTGCATGCATGACGTGTGGTGGGCGTTTGACGCGCGGCGGCACGGGACCTGGGACTCACGTCCCAGGCTGTAACATGTCATCGCTCCGCGACTCTCGGATGCGCCCATATGCATGACGCGGGGCGCATGCCTGATCCGTGAAAAATGCTTGATTCTTGGAAAATGGCTGCCCTGCGGAAAATCGCTGCCCTAGGGAAAATTGTTGACGCGAGGAATATGGATGACCGGCGGGGCAGGTCTAAAACGCATCGCTGTATTTCTTATCAGTTTCTATCAATCACAACTCGGCGGCTACGTTGGGTTTTGTTTTGCCGGGTTCTTGGGGATGTGCTGGATTCTTTTCGTACTCCTCGTAGAGCACAGAAGGGCAGACTTCTTCTCTTTCACATTGCTTACAGACGATGTGAATCAAATCCGTACTCGATAGCTTTACGTTGGAATCGCGACAGAGTTGATACAGTTGATTGAGGTGAACACAGGCCATCTCAAGAGCTCCTAAAAAGTACCGAAGAATATTAAACTTCGCTCTGTTTCATTGTACCCAATCCCATTTTTAAGTTACCAGTGAGCTACACAAAGAAGTCATCCCGTCGATTTGCAATTCAACCGTAAACGCGTCAATGTTTAACAAAATCCAAGCAAACTATCTCGGCCTCGTCTCGCATGTACAATTTTCCGTTGCACAACACGGGAGCTTGGCGAGTAAATCCAACAACTGTCTTACGGCCCAACTCCTGGTAACTATCCTTGCTGGCTTTAACCAATACCACTTCACCATCAATCATCGAAATAATCAGTTTGCCATCGGCCGCAATCAAGTTACCTTTGCCAAATCGCAGTTTCTTCCAAAGTGGCTTGCCTGTGCCAGCCTCGACACAAGCCAAATGCGCGACGGGGCCGGCGCTGCCGACATTGTCGAAACCGTACAAACAGCCGTCAAGCAAAACGGGTGTCTGCCATTCGCTGCGAAGAGAGCTTGCCGAGCCCAATGACTCCCAAACAGGCGCGACCTGCCAGCGGTTGTTGGTTGCAGTGACTTTCAGCAACACACTGCCGTGATTCTCTCCTGAAGAAATCAACACGCCATCGTTCACCGCGACGGGACAAGCTGTATTACAATTGTATTCTGTCTCAAACGGAAAACTCCAAAGCACGCTACCGTTCTCCGGCTCCAGCCCCATGACTTGATTGCCTACGAACGCAACGACTTTTTTGACTCCGGCCAGCGTCATCAGGACGGGCGATGAATAACCGGCGGCTCCATTTCCTGCTTTCCAAAATACTTTTCCAGTTTTCTTGTCTACCCCAACCACCGCACCGGCTTCACTTCCGACATTCGCTATTACAGTAGATTCATGTACCAGCGGTGAACACGACATACCATATTCCGACGGTTTGCATTTCAGTTCACTTGGCAGATTTACGCTCCAAGCGACCTTTCCATTTGCGACATCCACCGCCGTCAAGATTCCTTCGCCGGTATAGACAAAAGCCACTCCCGATTCAATCGTCGGCGTTGCCCGAGGTCCGTCACCCATCGCGTTTTCATAAGCCGGCGCGATTGGCGTTCGCCATTGCAATTCGCCCGTTTCGGCATTGAGAGCGACCAGCCACTGTTTGCCTTCACTCTGAGCCAGCGTCAACAGTTGGCCATAGGCAATTGCAATTCCCGACAACCCACCCACCATCGGCTGCCGCCAAAGCTCCGTCGGACCGTTTTCTCCAAAGCTATCAACCAAACC
>JANMNK010000437.1:0-37822 GCA_031373875.1 Pirellulaceae bacterium
GTTGCAAAAAAACCAACGGATCGATACCAGTCCGCCCAGGAACTAATCGGCGATTTACAACTCTTGGCCGAAATCGAGCAGCTACCCCGAAGCCGTACTTGGGTCGGCAGCGCTCCTTTGGTTACTCGTTTTTCGCGCAAAACGAGTTTGGAAAACGCGTTTCCTTGGCTAGTGTCGCTGGCTGCTGTCATTGTCGTCGCTGTAATATTGTTCGTTGTACAAGACTGGAATGATGACTACTCATTGCCCCCGATCTTGGGTTTGAACGCTAAGGATTTGGTTACGATTTCCGACCCCAAGGCGACCGGACCTGACTCATCGGACAATTCGAGCACAACAACGTCAGCAACAAATGTGGCGACCAGCAATGAAAACAAAGATGGCAATGGTCCCTCAGATAATCGGAAAAATTCTACAAGCTCGATCGATTCGCAATCGGATTTGGAAACCGATTCAATATCAACGGGAGACTTCCCTGCGACACTAAATGAAGAGTCGACAAAAAAATCTGTGGCATCCGTGAGTTCGGTTGACACCCCGGCACATTCGACAAACAAAACAGTGCTGTTTGTAATTCCGGATACAAGCGATCAGTCAGCGTACGATCCCAAGTTTGTCTTCAGCACTTTGGAGCAGGCGATCGAAGTCGCTAACTTGACGCCCACGATCCAGGAAATCCAGTTGTGTTCTAATAGAATCGAAAGCAAGTCCATTCGCCTTGAGCGAGACGGCATCAAAGTAACCGCAGGCCTTGGATTTCAGCCAAGAATTCTCTGGCGTGCAATGACAGCAGACGACTTAATAACAAGTTGGCTCGATATCCAAAATCACGACGTCGAATTCCGCGGTGTCCATTTTTCCTGGACTGTTCCTTCGACAGCAACCGTCACGCTTGGAAAAACGTTATTTCGGTCTCATCCAAGCGGCCGATTGCGATTGTCTGATTGTACGATCACGGTCGATTCGGATGACACGATCCCAACCTCCTGCGTTTTAGAAATCGCTCATACTGCCATCGAGCAAGACGCGGACTCGATCGAACTCAGCGAACCTTTTCAATTGCGAATCGAGAACACAATCGTACGGGGACAATGTGATTTTTTGCGCATGCCAGAAACTGTACGCAGCGAGATCAATTGGAAAAATGGATTACTGTGCATTTCTGGTTCAATGCTCGACCTTCACGGTACTTCGATTCGTCACCGAAGCCTTCCTACAGCGCGAGTGTATCTTGATCGCGTGACCGCTGTTTGCGGACAACATTTTGCTCAGATTCGATTGAGTGTAGAGCGACCCTTTAAAATCTCTTTGTTACGAATATCCACGAATTCTGCATTTTGGTGTGGCAAGGATCGTGCGCTCGTTTCTACTCAGGGACTCGCGGACCCGACTGAGATTCAAAAGATGATTGACTTGCGAGGTAACGACAACGCCTATGATCGCGGAATTCGATGTGCTATCGAAACTGTTAGCATAACTGGTGAAACGGTGTCACTTGATTTCGACGATTTGGGCAATTCAAGTCTCGCCGAGCCTGGGATCGAAACCAGCATTCGGTGGGTACAGCCTATTGCCAAAGATTTCAACTTTGCGGAACAACTGCCATCTTTTTTTCGACAACGTCCTGGCGAATTCCTTCCCGGATTTATTGAAGAAAAACTACCGTCCATTCCCACCCAAACTGACTGATCGCGGTAGGGACCTGCCTCCAAGCAGTCGAAAAAGTCGCGATCTGCATAAGGAATGTCGATCCAGTGCGGATAAATAGGCAAATGCCACTATTCTGGAAGGCAGTTTCTCACGCAAAAACTGCTTAAACCCACCAATTCCGCACTTGGACAATTTGAGCCATTTGACACCTTCCCCCGTATGAACTTAAATCATTTGGTTAAGCGAGGGCGCTGTTGTTCTCGCTCGATGTGTTGAAAAATTGATTAGTCATCGTTGGTCTAGATATTCGTCAGCTATGTCAGCAGACTTTTGTCTTCCCACAGCAGGAGCAAGATTGATGAAAAAGTGGTTATACTTGCCGTTGTTTCTCGCAGTCGCAGGTTGGAACATCACACCAGCCATGGCGATCAAGCAGTTTAACGAACAATTCACTTCAACGTACGCGAAGGATCCCAAGAACGAAGAGTTCAACAAGCTTGTCGCCGAAGCCAAATGCAACGCTTGTCATATCAAGGACGAAAACAAGAAAAAGCGTAATGAGTACGGCGAAGCCATGGCCGAGTTCTTAAGGAAGAAAGACTTCCCGAACGATCGTTTCAAAAAAGAACCTGAGAAGTGCAAAGAAGAAATCGAAGCCGCTTTCAAAAAAGTTGAAGAGAAAAAGGCTAAGGACGGTCAAACTTTCGGCGAGAAAATTAAGGCCGGAAAACTTCCTGGTGGAAACGTAGACGGCAAATAATTCGGTGATTGAAAAATTCTGGTTCAACTTTTACTAGGGACTCCCATGCGAAAACTCTTAATGTTGATTTTGCCCGCACTTTTTGTCGGGCTTCTCACAGTATCGTTTGCAGAAGACAAGAAGGACTCCGATTTTAAGCCCATGTTCGATGGCAAAACACTTGATGGCTGGAAAGCCAACGAGAACGAAAAGAGCTGGGCCGTCGAGAACGGGACGATCGTTTGCCAAGGCGATCGCAGCCACCTATTTTATGTCGGCGAAGAGAAGCCTTTCAAAAATTTCCATTTCAAAGCGGAAGTGATGACGACGCCTGGCAGCAACTCGGGAATTTACTTCCATACAAAGTATCAGAAAGATGGCTGGCCCAAATACGGCTACGAATGCCAAGTAAACATTTCTCAAGGTGATCCTAAGAAATCGAGCGGGTTGTACGCCGAAAAAGACATCGCTGATCCTGGCGTCAAGGATAACGAATGGTACACGCAAGAAATCATCGTCGAAGGCCGACATGTCATCACCAAGATCAATGGCAAGGTCATGGTGGATTACACAGAGCCCGAAAACAAGAAACCGTTCGATAACAACTTCGAACGTCGATTGGGCGAAGGGACTTTTGCTTTGCAAGCTCATGATCCCAAGAGCAAGGTTCATTTCCGTAACCTGCAAGTTAAGCGATTGCCAGACTAGGCGATTGCCTGACGAACTGTCCTAAACGACGCAATATTGACTTATCCCACGAACGGGACGGTTTTTCCGTCCCGTTTTTGTTTTGCCTCGCAAGTGAACCAACAGCACGAGATTGGCGAATATAAAGATGCCTATTCTAAATATTCCGCTCATAATCATTCGGCCGAATCTATCAGCTGAATTCTGCGGTTGATTCTGCGTGGGTCGTTTTCAGAAACCAGCGTAGCAATTATTCTAATGGAGCTTGAGGGTTCCCCTCAGGCCTGTACTTAGGCTGAGTTTTTGAACGGCAAACAATTGTTCTGTCACAATCGACGTTTTCTGACTTAAGCTCAGCCTCGTAAAACCCTCCATCAACCGACGACTCAACGCAAACTAAGGGTTCAATTTGACTCGCGTTTTCATCGATCTCCAGCAAGATACGCTCCGTAAAGTAGTTCAAGTGCTTTGTGCTTGTTTCTTCCTCGGCACTGCATTGTTCCAGTCCTTCGTTTCTGCGGACGAACCGAAAGTTCAGTTTGGTATTGCCGGAACTTGGAAATTGGGTTTCCCAACCCGAGTTACGGTCCAGCCAACCGCTCAGGGTGATCTCGAATTCCTGACCGTTGATGGCGATGGAGTGGCAGTACGATATTTGGCGGGGCAGGGAAGGGCAATCGCCAACCCAGGGGGTCCAGTGGAGATATTGGTTCAGAATGGCCGGATGAATCAACAGATGAGCCTCTTCACAAGAGGATCGGACGGGCTCATGATCGACGAATACTCCATTCCTGTCGACGCGCGCGGTTCAGCGATTCCAGCGACACAAACCTGGGTGGTCGGTATCGGGGGAGCCAATGGACTAGAAAAGCTTTCATCGCGACTCTACGGCAGCACGCTTTCTACATTCACGACTTCCATCGTCAACAAATCGTCGGACTTGCCCGTCCACTATCAAGCTTATTCAGGCGTGGACCTTTTGGCGATTTCGACATCCCATGCGGAACTGCTTCTTCAGGCGACACCCGATCAAACCAAGGCAATCCGCGACTGGATTTTAAATGGAGGTCGTGCAATTATCGCCGTCGGCAAAAACGCCGAAACAGTTAAAGACCTTGCATGGCTAACCGAACTCTTGCCCGGCCCTATTGTCTCGCGCGAAGACAACGTATCGGCTGGCCCCATTGAATCGTGGATTGGTTCTAGCAAACGCCTCCAAGCACTTACCTGTGCTCGAATCCAACCGACCAAAGCGATTACGAAAATTCAGCTTCAATCGTTGACTCGCGAGCCGATACCTTTTATTTCACGACGTGTGTTTGGCCTAGGTCAGGTCATTTTCGTGGCGTGCGATCTCGATCAAGGTAACTTGGCCGAATGGGAGGATCAGCCAGCATTCCTTCGTAAACTGCTACCAGCTCAATGGGACCAGTGGACTGCCTTGACCGAAGCGTCCAAATCCAGCTCAAGCTATCTGGGTTTTGATGACTTGTCCGGACAACTTCGTGCATCGCTCGATGTGCTTCCTCAAGTTCAAAATACGGGGCTGACGTTTATGGCGTTGATACTCGCTCTGTTCTTGGCGATGATTGGCCCGCTCGATTATTTTTTCACCGTGCGTTTCCTTAAACGACCATCAGCAACTTGGTGGACGCTTGTCCTGAGTTCAGTCGCAGCGTGCTTTGTCATCGCGGCAATCGCAAGATCTTGGAAGCCGCAAATGGCAGCAGTCAATGATTGCGTGGTTTGGGACCTAGACTTTGAAAGCAAACACATGTTGGGCCGTTCATGGTTCCACGTTTATTCCGGCTCCCAAGATAAATACAACGTCCGTGTCGAACCGCTTGCGTTTTGGACCTCAAACAGCCACTCAATACCAGCCAAGATTGATTGGATGGGACTGCCTGGTCAAGGTTTGGGAGGTTTCGATTCGTCGGTGACCGCCGACCGCGGAATGCCGACTTACACTATTTCCATGGACTCCAGCGAAAGCGACGAAGTTCAAGGTGTTGGTATTCCGCTTGCAGGAACCAAAGCGTTTCAGGCCAACTGGTCTGTAGAAACTGACATCGACACTTCCGGAACCAAATTAGGCCTAGTGAGCGGTTCCGATTTGCTCAATGGGCAATGGGTCAATCCGCTGCCCGTGGATATCCACAATGCTGTCGTGCTATATCAGAATTGGCAATACGCGCTACCCACTCGCATTCAGCCCGGCCAAAAAATTCCTTTTTCGATCAGTGTTATACCCAAAGACTTTGCTCGACAACTCCAGCGACGCAGGGTCGTGGATGGCGTTGAAAAAGGAAGACCTTGGCAAGCACTCGAACGGAATGATCTCAGCCGACTAATTGAGATGATGTTATTCCATCGTGCGGCGGGCGGTACGGGCTATACCGTGCTGTCCCACAGATATATGCAACAACTTGATCTATCCGAATTGCTTCGTCTGGACCGTGCCATGATTTATGGTCGAATCAATCAACCCACGACGACAGTACACGCACAGATCGGCGAGAAGTCTCGCGAGTTGAAGGAAGGTAATCGCCAGACATGGATTCGCATGGTGATCCCAGTTGATACCAATTCTACGTCCAACTCTCCACAAGGCTGAACATCGTGATCAAAACAGTCAACCTGACCAAGAAATACGATGACATGTACGCGATTCGTGGAATCGACCTCGACCTCAAAGAAGGTGACTTGTTCGGCTTCATCGGTCCCAACGGCGCAGGGAAGACCACGACGATGCGAATCGTCGCGACCCTTTTGTCTCCAACCTATGGCGAAGCGTACGTATGTGGTTACTCGATTTATACGCATCCCAAGGAGATACGACGTCTCGTCGGCTTTATGCCGGACTTCTTTGGCGTGTATGACGATATGACGGTGATCGAGTACTTAGAGTTTTTTGCCGCCGCTTATAGAATCAGCGGCCCAGCGAGACGAAAACGCTGTGATGAAATGCTGGAAATCGTTGACTTGGATTTCAAACGCGAGGCATATGCCAACACACTTTCCCGAGGTCAAACGCAACGACTGGGCTTGGCCCGAACTTTGCTTCACGATCCCGCTGTACTACTTCTTGACGAACCTCTCAGCGGACTCGATCCCCGTGCTCGTATCGAAATGCGCAACTTGCTTCGGCGTCTTGGTCAAATGGGAAAGACGATTGTTGTTTCGAGTCACATCCTGCCGGAATTGGCGGACAGTTGCAATAAAGTAGGAATCATCGATCGCGGTCAGCTTGGCGTGAACGCCGAAGTTGCCGAAGTCATGCGGCAAGTTCGGCCGCAAATCGTCGTGATCGTCGATGTCGTTGATCCGACCAAAATCGAGCGAGCACTGACACTGCTCGAGCAACAGCCAATTGTCGATTCTGTCGTCGAAGCGCGAGGCAAGGTCCGAGCAACACTGAAAGTCGCCGCCGAAGATTACTCCGACTTGGCGACAATTCTCATCAGCAACGGAATCACGATAAAGCACTTTGGCGAAGAAGAAACCAACCTCGAATCCGCTTTCATGGCATTAACCAAAGGCGTTGGGGCCAAGATCTAAATCCCTGCTCTTGACTCCCTTGGCAATGTCACCAATCGCTCCGAGCTGAAATTAATTGTCCAGTGCCATTGCTGCTTCTCGCTGAAAAGCTTGGCGCACATCGGATGCATCGGCGTTCGGAAAATTAGCTCGCTGGGTCATGAGGATGTACGCTCGTTTTTTCACAGGGTCAATCCAAGCCTGGGTTCCAAACGCGCCGCCGTGTCCAAAACTACTGGGCGATAACTGGGCGGTTACACCTTGCGGTTCACGTACTATACAGCAACCAATACCCCATCCGTTCCCTGGTGTGAAACCGGTCGTCAACTCTTCTGTATGTACCTTGCTGAAATCGGCAATTGCGTGCTCCGACAGAACCCGCTTACCTTCGAATTCGCCTTTATTGATTAACATGCGGCAAAATTGGCCATAATCGGATGCAGTTGAAAACAAACCTCCATTAGCTGCAGGAAATCGTCCTCTATCCGTAGGCGATTTTCCTGCCAACACAAAAATCTGCGCCTCGTCAAGTTGACCCGATTCGGACCGTGAATACGACTTTGCCAATCTTTGTGCCTGGGCTTCGGTTAGGTAAAAATTTGTATCTTTCATTCCCAGCGGAGCACATATGCGTTCCTGAACGAATACATCAAAGGGCTTTCCCGATACGACTTCCACCATTCGAGCTGCTGTGTTGATGCTCGTTTGGCTGTATTGCCACTTCGAACCAGGCTCAAACTGGACTGGCAACTTTGCGTATCGCGAGACGGCTTCTTGCAGGTTTTTTGATGTGTAAGCTTCTTCGGGTTTCAACTCGCTCATACCCGAGGTATGAGTCATCAGGTGCTGGACAGTAATCACCACTGTGTCCCCCGTCGCCGTCTTCAAGTCGCGTAATTCGGGCAAGTGTTTTGAAATTGGATCGTCTAATTTCAATTTATCTTCGTCCACCATCATCATCACACAAACACCGGTAAGAGGCTTGGACATCGAAGCAATCCAAAAAATCGAATCGGCCGCCAATGGTCGTTTCGCCGCTAAATCTGCAAAGCCGGAAACGTGCTGATGCACCACCCCGTTTGCATCGACTACCAAAGTCAGGACTCCCGCCATTTCTCCTGCTTCGACAAACCCATCCATTGCTCTCGCAATTCCAGGAATGACCGGAACACTTGCCTTTTCTTGGCTTCGAGCCGAGTGAACAACAATTGATGTTGCGGCTAAAACGAATGCGACGATCGACTGGCTTCTAAATAACATGGCTTCTCCTTCAAAATCCAGTTTTCTGACAACTATTTGTTTTTGTTACTACCTTGGAAGATCTTTCGTAATCGATCTCGAATTGGCTGAGGCGATGCTGGTTCTTCCTTTTTGTTATCGACAGTTGATTTATCTGGATCTTGTGTTGTATCAGCGGCTCGACGTTTGCGAATCTCCTTTATCAGATCCGAGGCTGCGGAAATCGCTTCATCTGCCTGACCACCCGCGAGACCTTCGAGTGCGCCAAGCAACGCACCTGTACCAGGCGCCTCTTCTTCGACTCGGTCTCGAATCATGCCGATGAGATCGGCTGAATTCTCTCGCAACGCGGTCCACTGCACTTCTGGTTTCTCCAGCGTCCCTCCGATCGGTAACCGAATCGTCGGTACACCCATATCTCTCACGGTGTCTCGTATCGCCAGTTGTTCAATGGGTATGGGTATCTCGAGCAGTAGATTTAGCGACTTGTCGATCAATCCTACGGAACCTTGCGACGATATCTGCAAACGGGGATCGACTCGGGGTAAACCTAGAGCGAGGCCTTGATGTTTGACTTGCCTGTTTTCAACCTGAACATCGACTTGAGATCCATCGACAAACACCAACTCATGCTGCGGATCCTGTTTCCTAAGGTGTGCGACAATGTCAAGCACTCGAATGATGGACGGATCGGACGGACCACTGCGCATTTGATGCAAAGTCAATTTGGCACGTCCGGTCGATTCAACGGGTTTTGACAAAGGAATATGGATTGCCTCCGTCGTCAACGAAACCCTCCCGTCAAACCAAGCGGACTTGGCTAACAAGGGAACGGCGAATCCCAATCCTAGCTGTACTAATTCCGGCGTCACGTTGACTTGGTTGAGAAGCGTTGTCGGAGACACATCCAACGTGGATTCACCTTCAGCGGCTCGATAGGCGAATTGCACGTCAAATGGCGGCACAATCAAGAGCGGTTGCGATTCTGCAGGACGATGCACAATGGCAGAAAAGTTGTGAACATGGACTTCGACGTCAATCGCTGGAACAACTCCAGACTCTGAAGTTTTCTGTCCTTCCAATGCCCCGATTAACTTTTGAAGATTGGACCCGTCATTGAGCAATTCGACATCGATCGTTGGATCGAACACGTCGACACGACCCATTCGACGACCACCCAAAATATAACCAAGCAGTCCGCGATCCGTTTTCACTTCGCGGACACTAAAGAGTGCTGGTCCATCGAGCGGCTTGATAGATAGGCCACGAAATACCAAGGGAGAAAACCATCGGAACCGAACGCTGTCGATTCGCAATCGATATTCGCCCGCTTCAAATCGGCTCAATAGCGGTTGGTAGATCCATCGCGAACCCAGAATCATCGGCAGCAACAAAACAACGAGCAGGAATGTGCCGATTGCAAACCAAAGTTTCCAATACCGCAATAACCAATTCGGCGAGAACTGAAACGATTTCGACATGTATCAAGCCCTCGGATGCTTGACCAACGCACACGCAAGATCCTAAGTTGCTAGGCGGTTGCTGGCGTTTCTAATAATGCATCGCGAGCCGCCTGCAGAACGCGATTCCGGACTTCCGTGAAATCGCCTTCGACAAAAGCACCCGCTGCAGCACGATGCCCCCCACCCCCAAAATTCCTTGCCAATACATTGCAATCGACGTGGCAGCGGCTACGAAAACTAATCTTGAATCCGCCCTTCAATTGTTCGACAAAAATCAACGCGACTTTTGTCCCCGCAATTGCTAACGTCAAATTGATAACATCCTCCGTATCGCTGGGCAGAGCGCCGGTGTCCGGAAAATCTTCTTTGCGCACATACGTATGAACGAGCTGGCCACTCAATTCGTCTTCAACACGTCCGAGAATCCTGCCTCGCAGTCGCACACGACCGACCGTATCTTGCTCGTACAGATCCCCGTAAACGCTCGAAGGATTGGCTCCCGCTGCGACGAGATCGGCAATGACGCGATACGTTTCACTTGTCGTCGACGCAAACCGGAACCAACCCGTATCGGTTGCAATCGCAGCGTAAAGTGCAGTCGCCATAGGCTTTGTAATCTTGACATTCATTTGCTTGGCGCAATCAGCCACCAAATGCCCTGTGGCTTCGGCGCTCGTATCTTTAAAAAACTGAGTACCCAAATCGTCTTCGCCAACATGATGGTCAATTACCAATTTCGTTCCGGTAAACCGCCGCACCACATCGGCCATCGCACCAAGCTGCGCCCACGCGCTGGTGTCCAAAATAATCAAGCAGTCGCCCGTGACGTCGTCGGTCGGGATTTGCTCTCCGACAACGAGAATACGTTGACTCGGGTCGAGAAACGATAGATTCGGTGGCGTGGGATGACCGTTGATAATCGTCACCGTCTTGCCCAATGACTCCAACAATCCCGCCATCCCCAATTCGCTACCCAATGCATCGCAATCAGGGCGAATGTGGCTAGTCAAAACAAAACGATTATGTTTGCGCAAGATGCCGGTAAGTTTTTCCCAGTCGATACTCATTTGACTCTTTCTAGTCCTCAGAATTAGAACCTCGTACGTATTGTGGAATTAGTGGAACCGATTCACGAAGCTCACGCAACTACCGGAACTTGGAAATTCGCCGTTAGCGAGCTTGTTTCGCTCCGAAATTGAATCAACTTGAAATCCTAGATCCAATCTGTACCTCGTGATTCCGATGCCTGCCTTGTCACTTCATATATTGAACAAGTTTTCGGCATTTGGCTCCGAGATGAATCGTCTTGCTAGTCGTTCTCGCCTACGTCTTGCGACTCCGTTGTGCGATTGCGGGGAACATTGGAATCCAAAATCCATAACCCGATCAAAATGACTGCAAGAATAACGGACGCGTATTGGTAACTTGTTAATCCCATAAACAACTTCGATTCGGGACGAATCCATTCCGAGATGAAACGGTACCCGAGATAAGCCAGTAAGTACGCCTTCAACTGATTGCCGACGAAATACTTTTTCCGATCGGCAACCAAAAGACAAACTGCAGCGGCCAGATGGAAAGCGACTTCGTACAGTTGTGTTGGATGCCGAAGCACTCCGGGAGGATCATGTGCGAGAGGGAACGCAACGCCCCAAGGCAGATGGGTGACTGTCCCAAAACAACACCCGACGGTAAAGCACGCAATTCGCCCGATGGCAACCGCGATGGCCACGGGCAACGCAAAGGAGTCGCCCGTGCGAACAGTTATCCCGCTCCAGCGTTTGACCAACTCGACGGCCAAGTAACCACCGAAAATGCCTCCTAGAATTGTCTTTCCATCGGCAAACCAAGTCGTTCCGCTGAACAGCCCATCCCAGCCAAGTTGCATGATAAACGGGACTTTGGCTCCAATCATCGCGCCAATGAACGCAGCCAAGCCAATCGCAAAGCGATCCGCAGGATTGGGAAGTATCTTTTTCTGGCGACTACGGACCAAGAACGACGCGCAGAGGATCGCCAAAAGCATTGCCAACGCATAGGCCACTCGCCAAAACATAGACTACCTTATCAATTTTTTGCAAACAATGACACAATCGATCGAATACGGAGTAATCATAACTGTTAAGCTAGTAAACTGGGTCGCTTCTGCTCCTCCATTTCAGATTTAATATTACGTGAAGATCGAATGAGCCAAAACTTCAATCCCTATGAGGCTTCGCCCGATTTGGGCCAGCCCGAAAACTTGCAGGTTGATCCCTACCTTGCAAGTCGTGGTCAGTCCATGTTAACGCAGATGACCGTAGTTGGAATTCTTCAGATCGTTCAAGGTGCACTCGAGTCCTTCTTAGCGGCGAGCTTAATAGCTTTTGCATTCCTGTTCCCAATGTTCGCCGCACAAGCAACCCCGGCGACCGCCCAACAAATGCCGCCGAATGTCATGTTTGGTTTGACGATGTATTACGGAATTGCCGGTAGCCTTACCCTCCTCTTTGGCATCCTTCGAATCATGACCGGAATAATGAGTTTCTGGTTTCGCGGACGACTACTGCTCTTTATCAGTCTCTTCGGTGGCTTAGTGAGTTGTTCAACGTTTTATTGCTCAATCACTTCGATCGCTCTCGCAATCTACGGCGCGATCGTTCTCACCCAGCCTGGCATAAAATATGCTTTCCAACTAGCCAAGAATCGTATGCCTGCAAAGAGTATCCGCACCGCATTTGGCCAAGCCTTTTTTGGTCAACGCGGGGCTAGTTGAAGGTCTTCAAGATAGCCATGTAGCAGAAAATCACTTTGCAATAACGGGCTCTTGAAAAGCATCCGCACGAAGCATTGGCAGGGGAACATGGCCGTTGCGATAAAGAACGTTGTAAGCGCAAAACGGAATAATATGTCCCGAAGGCAGCACGTGGTGAGTGCAGCACTTCATGACTCGGCGAACATCGAAATTGTACGCATCTAGAAACGAAGTGATCGTGATTCGCAACAATTGTTTCGCGCCCAATTCTTTCGCAAGTGCTTGCGCAAAAAACGTGTCGGAAACTTTTTCAAGGGATGGTTTTATTACCGGCATCACAGGTTGCTCGCCTTCGTCGCAACACCCGGTCGGCCCACAGCAGTTTTGTCTGGCTAGGTAAAGCTGGACCAGACGCTTTCCATCGTCTCGCGTAAAACTTAGGCCATTTGCCAACAAGTCGAGATTGGGTTTGGTATCAACAAATCTCGTCAAAGGAACCAAGTGACCTTCATGACGAAACGCCAACGATAGAATGTGGCAGTTTGGATGCGCACACGGTAACGGGAAAAAGTCCTCCTGTGTAAAAACACCGTTCGACTGTGTACATAGTTCTTGAATAACGTCTGGAAAGGTAATCCGCTGCTCAAGATCTTCCGGCAAATAATGGCGACCGCTGTATGTCGCCGGCTGTAAACTCAGACCTGTAATCCATGGTCGCGCGGCAGCGAAATCCAACAACGGTCCCAGTTGGTCGAGATTAACCCCTGCTTGTAATGTAGTAACGATCGTTGCATGCAGGCCCGATTGTCCTATTCGTTCGAGAGCGGCAAGCTTTGTTTCGGTCAGCTTAG
This sequence comes from Pirellulaceae bacterium, assembly GCA_031373875.1. Taxonomy (GTDB): domain Bacteria; phylum Planctomycetota; class Planctomycetia; order Pirellulales; family Pirellulaceae; genus JANMGV01. The sequence continues at coordinate 12,901 of JANMNK010000437.1, forward strand.
CTCCGCGCAGCGCTACCTGAACTTCGTCGTTGAGGCCATCCAGTTGAAAGTAGATTTCGACCCGCTCTCGATTGGCAGCTAGTTTTTCAATCAAGCGATCGTCTTTGGCAAATCGAATTCCGTTCGTATTGATCATCACGTATTCGATAGGCTTGCTAAGCGCGTAGTCCAATATCGTTTCAAATTCCGGGTGAGTCGTCGGCTCACCACCGGATATCTGTAGAACGTCGGCTCGCCCTTCGGCTTGGACCAACGCATCAATGGCTCGAAAAACCTCTTCAACGCTACGGTGTTTCTGCCCCGGTGAGCTTGCCGCGTAACACATGGGACATGTCAAATTGCAATTGTCGGTAATTTCCAACACGCCGATGCACGTATGCTGCTCATGCTCACTACACAATCCGCAGTCTAAGGGGCAACCACGATCTGGCTCGACAAAGGTCTTTGAAGGAACGCGCGCCGGTAACGCGTAATCGTATCGATCGTACCAAGAGGAATCGCTACAAATGAAGTCCTCGCGCGTACCGTGCGTCTTGCATTTTTTCCGAAAGTAAACTCGGCGGCCACGTGCAATGATCTTGGCGGGAACGACGTCCAAACATTCGGGACAGAGGCTTTGCGTTGTCCCTAAGAATGTATAGTCTCGCGTCGTAATTTTGGTGGCCTGCATGTCCTATTTCCCTGCTAAAGGTTTCCCGGCTAAATGCTCTTTAGAAAATCGTCGTCCCGTCGACGGCTTCGCTCCGTAATCAAAACAAGTCCTCTGTTGCTTTCGTCAACGAACGGACTTCCTTAGAATCCACGCTGCAACCCAGATCGCAGCGCAAAAACTGAAACCGATGACGACGATGATGCCCATCGACCCTAATTCGGGCGATGAATTGACTGCCGGAGCAAAACTAAAAAGTGCAAATCCCGTTGGAAAGCAAACTGCGACGAAGGCGATACCTGAGGCGATTGTCGTTAGAAATCCGATTCCTAAACTCGACATCATGAACGGGGCCATCGAGATTGCGATCGTGTTGGCCACAGACTCTATTCTTCGCCTCTGGATGCTTCGCAGTTGCATTAGTGAGCGTGCCACCGCAAAAACGACCGTGAAGATCATGAGCAATCCCAGCGGTGGAACCAAATAAATCAGCGGCAAGCTCACAAAAAACAAAAGCGTTAGCGTTCCCCAGTATTCCCATGAGAATGGACTCGGAATTCTTGATTCATCTTCCGCCAAACTCGGCGGACTATACGGATTTGGCGTCTCGCTCAAGCTGGACTCACGGATCGGATTCATAGGACAGCGGGAATTGGAAAAGGTGCAAATCGACTGGACTAAATCTTATCCTAACGTCGAGGTCTCGACAGCGTACAGATTGCTTCCAAATTTTCGTGTTACAATTTTCGCGTTCTTGAATCTGACTTTGGAACAATTCATTAATTCCCAGCATTCGATTCACTTTGCCGAAAAACATTGAGTCGGCGAATTTGGAGTTGCAGTTGACGAAGCAAAACTTGGCAATTTGCTATCAGCCAACCCAATTGGGCAACTATTGCAAAAACACTCTCGAGATTAGTCGCAAGCCCATGAGCGACTGGCAAAACCAGCATGCAGCGGCTATCGTGAACCTATCAATTCGGACCTACATCGCTCCAGATTCTCTAAATATCAAGCTAGGATAATCGCGTGGTGGATTCTGCCATTCTCCAACAAGCTCGCCAAGCCAGCGATTCATTTGTCGATCAAGTACAACACATCCGAGGGCAATTACGACAAGTAATCGTCGGCCAAGATGAGGTGCTGGATCAATTGTTAATCTGTGCGCTCACTGGCTCTCACGCGTTGCTGGTCGGTGCTCCCGGTCTAGCCAAGACCCTGATGGTCAAAGCTTTGGCCAGCGTCTTCCATTGGCGATTCTCGAGAGTTCAGTTTACACCTGACCTTATGCCCAGCGATATTACTGGCTACGAGCTGCTGTCGCGGGAAGCCATGTCGGGCGAGATGCGGATGCAATTTCGACGCGGTCCGATTTTCGCAAATCTTGTACTTGCGGATGAAATTAATCGAGCCGCTCCTAAGACGCAATCCGCGCTGCTCGAAGCAATGGCGGAACGACACGTGACAGTTGGGGGCGAAACCTACACGCTCGATGAACCATTTATCGTGGTGGCAACCCAGAATCCTATCGAGCAGGAAGGCACCTACCCACTGCCCGAAGCGCAATTGGATCGGTTTATGATGGAAATTCACGTCGGTTATCCAACGCCCGCGCAAGAAAAAGAAATTGTGCTCAAGACAACCTCGGAGGCGATTGCTTTGCCCGAAAGCCGTTTGACTAAAGACTCTTTCCTGGAACTCCGCAGTTTGGTCCGCGCGGTTCCCGTCGCAGACAGCGTTGCGGAATATGCCGTCGCCCTTTGCAATCGCACTCGCCCCGACAGCCCAACTTGCAGTGACGAATCGAAGAAATACGTTGCCTTTGGCGCTGGTCCACGCGGAAGCCAAAATTTGGTGCTGGCAGCAAAGGCACGAGCTTTACTGCAAGGCCGTGCTTCACCACTCGTTGACGATATTCGAGAGGTCGCTGTTGCAATCCTTCGCCATCGTATCATCTTGAACCATCGCGCGATCGGCGACGATTATTCTGTTGAGAAACTCATTGCTTCGATCATCAAATCCACGCCCATGGCCACCGGACATTAGCAGATATTAAACGGGTCATACGAGATCGGACATCATCAACACTATGAGCCAAATGTACAGCCCTAGTTCGACGATTTTTTTTGAGCCCTCGAAACTAGCGGGCCTGGAAAAAATGCGATTCACTGCAAGACGTCGTGTCGAAGGGTCCTACACGGGCCGGCATCTTGCAAAACGCTTGGGCGGGGCCGGAGAGTTTGTCGACTACCGTGAATACACTCCCGGTGACGACCTGCGCCGCCTTGACTGGCGTGTACTCGGTCGAACCGGAAGATCGTATTTAAAGGTTTATCAAGATGAAACCGACTTGTCCTGCACATTGGTTATTGACGGGAGCGGTTCGATGTTTCAAGGAGCCAAATCCGCGAAAAACTTAAGCGGTTCAAAATTGCAGTGGGTTCAATATTTTGCAACGGCCCTGACGCATCTCATCATTCTAGGACGCGATCATGCTGGACTTGCATTGCTCCAACAGGACACTGTCGATTATTTGCCTCCGTCGTCGTCGTTCAAGCAACGCGGTTTGCTGCATGAAGCCATCGGCCGAATTCGACCTAACGGCACAACTTGTTTGGCAGAAGGCCTGAACCAGTTGATGCTCAGCGTCAAACGCCGCGGTGTCCTCATGCTCTTTAGCGATTTCCTCGTCGATTCCACGGACTTACTGGCAGCCAGCATCCGCAAGTTTCGCGCTCGCGGCTGGGAAGTTATCGCGGTCCATGTCATCCATCCTGACGAAGAGCATCTTCCACAAGGCCCGGCTTACCGTTTTTGGGGCCTCGAAGCCGAAGGGATCATCAGTTGCCAACCTTCAGAAATTCGTCGCGAATACGAAGAGCAATTTCTGAACTTCGTTTCCGAAACGCGCGCTCTTCTCATCGGTTTAGGTTGCGAATACCATCGCGTGTCAACTGCCGAAAGCTATCTTGACGTTTTGCGTTCGTTTCTCGTACTGCGAAGCGAGTGATGATGCGGTTGCACAGGATTGAGGCATCATGACGTTTTTGCACTTTTGGGCCATCGGAATTGGAAGCGCAGCGATTGCAGCGCCGATCGCAATCCACTTCCTAACGAAACCACGGCCAAAATCGATGCCGCTTTCGACGCTACGGTTTTTGAAACAAGTTCTGCAGCAGCGCCGAGCCCGCAGCCGATTTCGCGATTTCCTCGTGCTCTTACTAAGGACTTTGGCGATCGCCTTGCTATCGATGGCGTTGGCCCGTCCATTTTTTGAAGACAAAGCTGCCATCGATCCCTCCGTTCCAGGTGCGGTGTCGCGTGTCATCTTGATGGACGTCAGTCTTAGCATGGACACCAGCGTTGCAGGTGCATCGGTTTGGAATCGAGCGCAGGCTGCCGCTCTTCGTTATGTTGAGTACTCACCGGGCCTTCAAGCCGAAATCATTTTCGTAAGAGCCCGGCCTCGAAGTGTATTCGGACGGTTATCTTCTAACTTAGAAGCCCTTCGCGAGTCGATTCGACAAACATCCGTTCGGAGCGAACGAGCCGACGTTCGAGCGGCTATCGAACAAGCGAGCCGAACGCTTCAAATGAAAGGAAACGTGCCCAGCGAGCTGATCGTTATTTCGGATTTTCAACGAAGCAATTGGGGCTCGTTGTTTTTGGACGAAATCCCCGAGTCCACAAAAATACAACTTGAATCCGTGGCTATGAACGACACCGACAATATCGGCATCACCGCAGTTCGAACGGCGTCGAGACCCGTGGCTGGTCGGCCTTTCCATCTGGAGATCGACGTTTCAAATCATACGGATCGAACCGCCGAAGTTCGCTGCAACGCGGAATTGAATGCGCAAAAATTTCAACTGGCAGGCTCCATCCTAGCCCGAACAACGGGAACAATTACCAAGCAAATCGCTATGCCGGAACCGGGGTGGTGCCGAGGATGGGTGTCGCTTGACTCGAATTTGGACGTATTGTCTGGCGACGACGAACGACCCGTCGCTTTCGAAATTAATGCGCCACCACGGGTGTGTTTGATCACGCGGCAACTGCCATCGCAGGTCCCCAGTTCCAGCTTTTATCTGAATCAAGTCATGAGCATCGCAATCGGTGGGTCGGAAGCCAGCGACAATGCCTTTACGACGATCACGAGAGCGAGCACGAATAGCCTAACAGCGACTAATGTGCCGACAGCCGATTTATTTGTCATTGATCATCCAGGGACAATCAATAACGATGTTTTGCAGACGTTAGCTCAGCGAGTGCGACGCGGCAAATCTCTTTTGTGGGTTGCAAGCAGCCTCGCGGATGGTGTGGCAATCGAGCAACTGACGCCAATGCTCGGTAGCGGTTTCCAACCTCCCGTTCAATTTTCCGCGCCTCGCGATGGAGTAATCCGTAAAGATCTTTTCATTGCATCGACACGCGGTCGTGAACCGCCCTTCGCGATCTTTGGTGATTCCAACTCGTCGATACTCGGCACGGTGCGAATCGGGGGGGGATTAGACTCACGCACGACGCGAGAAGGGTTACAAGATCAATTGCTTGCTCAATTAAGCGACTCCTCCGCGCTCCTCTACGTGACACCATGCGACGCCGGACAAGTCGCCGTGCTCAACATGGACTTGGAGAACTCCAATTGGTACCGCGAACAAAGCTTTGTTCCCGTCCTTAGTGAGTTAATGCAGTTGCTTTTATCAACTCATACTGCGGGCAATGAAAGTTTTTGTGGCGAGCCTATCGTTCGCGTCTTGCCAAATACCTTGACGGACGAATCAACAGTGGACGTTAGAAATAGTGATATTCGATCGCCAGTTTCCGAAAACTATGGTAAATGGGAATGGTCGGAAACCCAGTCTGCCTTGATTTGGACCTGGCAAGATCCGGTTGGGGCCGGAGTTTATGAACTTCGTAATGCCGGGCAAACGATCGCAGCCGTTGCTACTTGCGCCCCAGCACTCGAATCGGATTGGGCAACTCTTTAAAAATCGACTCTACAAGGCAGGATCTCGGGGACTCGCCCTATCGGCTTTCGAACTGCGGATGATGAAGACGATAACGATGATTCACTTTGGAACTGGCTCATTGTGGCATGCATTCTAGGAATGCTAAGTGAGCTGAGTGCGCTTCGATGGTTTCGCAGTTGATCGTTTCATTCTTAATTGGATATTAGTAGGAAATTGTTTCGTGTGGACGTTTGACCCAAAAATCCCAATCGGCTTATGGTGGGCTCTGGCAGCATTGTCCGTGCTGATCATCGTCGGCTATTTTCTTCGACGCGACTGGACGCTGTCTGTAGGCCGTCAATGGCTTATTGGAATGCTGTGGTCGCTTGGATTGCTTGGGCCTTTGCTCATTGCATTGAATCCCATTCGCGTCGAAACCATCCCTCCAATCCCTGGTAGTCCAGTACTTGGCGTCCTTGTTGATGGGACAATGAGCATGGCAACTGCGGATTTGAACGAAGGCCGGCAGACACGATGGCAAGCTGCTTTGGAGGCTGCAAAATCCGTCGTGCCCAAGGTTTCGTTGCTCGCCGATGAATCTAAGGTCGAAGTGCGTTCGCAAGTCTTCGACGATCAGTTGCATGCTCTCCAAGAGACACAACGCGACCGCTGGCCTCGCGGCAATCGGAGTGACGTTGCCAATGCTCTTCGCACAGAAGTCCGCAAATCAAATTTGGCGGGCCATGCCGTGTTGCTGATCAGCGACGGCGCGCACAATGCCGGTTCCATGGAGAGTTTGCTGGCGGTTGCTCAGGAAGCGAAAGCAATGGACGTACCCATCTACACAATCACGCTTGGCGGTTCCGTCAATTCTAAAAACTTATCGCTTGCAGCGCGATCGCCGAAGATGATTGCATTCCCAAATAATCCCATCATCATTCGTATCCGACTAGGGAATTCCGGATTTCATGGCGCTTCGGCAAAACTGACGCTGTTTCGAGACGACGTTCCTATTCAGAACAAGCTGGTCAAGCTAGGGACTGACTCCAATCAGGAGGTCGTTTTCAACCTGGAAAAGATACCCAAAGATGTTTTGCAGCGGTATCAAATCGTCGCCGAACCGCTCGAAGGCGAAGCGTCCGATGCCGACAATCGTACATCCGTGACCGTACAGCGACTCGACAATCCGATTGGCGTCCTCGTGCTCGAAGGCAAACCCTATTGGGACAGCAAATTCCTCATCCGCAACTTGAGTGGCGACCCCATGGTTCAACTGACTAGCTTGATCCAAATCGCGCAGAATCGATTCTTGATGAAAAAGAATCCCAGACATCAAGGCCTCGCCCCAACTTCCGAGACGTCTGAGCAAACGGGTTCGGTATCGACCGTCGACGATGATTCGAATCCGGTAGCAGGCAGCGACTGGCGAATTGAACAAAATCTCAAGTCGCCACTTGAGGACGCCGCGCTATTGCGGCAATATCGCTTGATTGTATTGGGACGAGATGCCGAGGTATTCTTGACCGACACCGGTTTGCAGAATCTTAGACAATGGATTCTTCAGGAAGGTGGCTGCCTACTATGTTCCAGAGGTGCACCTACAAATCAGACCATGGCAAAACTTGCTGACATCCTGCCAGTGAGATGGTCATCAGGCATTGAGTCCCGCTTTCGTTCCAAGATATCTCAATACGGTCACGATTCGGCAATCTTCGATTCGATTGTTGATGATGGCGGCGATCCCCTCACGAATTTGCCTTCGTTAGAAATGAATGCAATCCCAAAAACTCGTTTGGGCCTACCCCAAGTGCTTGTTCAAAGCACACGCGATCAAGATGGTCAAGTGATACCGATCGTCAGCAATCAGCCGTATGGTAGCGGACAGACAATTGTCGTCGAAGGGTCCGGCATGTGGCGTTGGGCATTTCTGCCCCCTCAGCACGCCGCCAACGACAATATTTATCCAGCACTCTGGCAATCGCTCGTCCAATGGGTAATTTCCCAACAAGATTTTCTACCCGGCCAAGATGTTGCAATCCGAAGCGACCGTCCAACTTTTCTCTCAGGCGATTCGGCCGGGGCGACGGTCATCGCCCGTCCGAACAGCGAATTGCAGGGAAAAATTGAATCCAATGATTTCCAAGTGTTACTCGATGGTGGCAAAATGATACTGCCAAAGCGGTTGCCATTGATTCGCTTTGACGATGATAAAAATGTTTTTCGAGTGGACTTTGGTACATTGGATGTGGGATATTACGAAGCACGGGTCGTGTCGGGGCAAACGGATACAACTTTGGCGGAAACTTCCATGGAGGTTCGCGACCCTTGGTTCGAACGCCTCGAAGTGGACGCCAGACCGGACGTATTGAAACGCGTTTCCCAGATTAGCGGGGGCAAAGTTCTTGAGCCGTCGGAAGCGGCAACCGTGATCGAGACGTTTCAAAAGAAATTGGAAGCTGCAAGGCCGAACAAGTTCACAAAGCGTAGCATATGGGACAAGCCTACGATCTTGTTGCTGGTGCTCGCCACTTGGGTAACGCTGTGGATCGTTCGCCGTCAAAGTGGGCTTGTCTAAACGTAAGAGGTAATTCATGGCGCAAGCTGTAGGCTCCTGGCAGAATCAAAGTATTCCTTCGCTTATCGCGCCCTTTCGACGCCGGACTCTCTTGATCGAGTGTGCGCGAATCGCATTGACAGCTTGTGCGATCGCTGTGCTGGCGTTGTTACTGACAATGTGGCTCGATTTGATTTGGGCGCTGCCAGCTACCGCGCGATGGATAGTAATGCGTTTGGGAGGCATCTCTATTTTTATTGCCGCTTGCTCGGTTCTGTACTTTCGAATCCAGCGATCAAGTATTTCGAATCTTGCCATCTCAATCGATGAGCGAGCTGGTACGGGTGGACAAGTCCTAGCGGGTCTGGAATTGGAGAAAGGAGATGGCTCGGGAACGTCGTCCATTACAAGTGGACTAGCTGCAATTGCTGCAAGCCAAGCGCGGAATCGACTGTCGAGAATTGCTCCTTCATCGGTATTGCCCCTCAAGCCCGCGCAAAGGCCTCTTATCGCCTTAGTAATCAGCCTAATAGTTATGGCATTGCTGGCGGCGATCATGCCCACGTTAGCCTGGAATCAAATTCAACGGTTTCTCTTTCCTTCACGGGATGTGCCGCCGTATACGGGCGTCGTGATTGCAATAGAACCCATGGAAGCTGCTGTGCGTTATGGTGAAGACTTGTCTGTCAAAGCAATCGTTGAAAGCGGTAATGTCGAGCGAATGCAATTGGTGACTATCGCCGATGGAAATGAGCGAGTCATACCAATGCTGCCTGAAGAAAAAGGTACTTGGCAAGCGATCTTAATTCGGGTCACAGAGTCAATGGACCTATACGCTCGCAGTGGAGCGTCTCGATCAAGCCTAGCCCACATCCATGTCGCCTTGACTCCAAAATTCGAAAGCGTTCGAGTCCGTATCACACCGCCGGAATACACGCATCGAGCTATCTACGAAGAGCCCATTTCGGCTGATGGCATCATGGGCTTGGCCGGAACTCGCGTCGAATTTTTTGCGAGGAGCAATCGGCCGCTGTCATCTGGTCAGCTTCGTTTGCTCCTTGACAAATCGGGGGATCTTTTAGTCCCGCTCCAGCCCATGAAATCAGGGGCTGCGGAAAATACTGTGGCCGGTGAACCGAACGAGGTGAGCGGAGCTTATGCACTTACCGAATCGGGCTCCTTCTCGCTGACCGTAACCGATATCGCAGGAACAAACTCCACAGACAAAATAGAAGGCAAGATCACCGTCGTACCCGATCAGCGTCCCATCGTTCGCATTCTCGAGCCAAAGCCCTATTCCCTAGCCACGCCCGATATCCAGTTGCCGGTGGTGATTGCTGCCGAAGACGACTACGGAATTGAATCCCTCGAAGTATTCCGTTCTCTCAACGGTTCTATTCCAACACCCATGCCGCTGCCAGTCGACGGCGGACCGCGTCAAAATAATCGCTTCGAATTGCCTTTACCAAATTACGGTTTGGAACCCGGCGACGAAATCAGATTGTTCGCGAGAGCCGAAGACAATGACCCGCACGGCCCTAAAGGTTCCGAGTCCCCCGTAACGATCATCCATATAATTTCCACCCAAGAATTTCAAGAGATGATGCTCGAGCGAGAAGGTGCCGAGAGCATGCAAGCGAAATACAATGCGGCTCAACGCCATCTAGAAAACTTTGCTGAAGCTATTCGACAAGCCACCGAAGCGGCCAAGAACGCAGAAACTGCCGCATCGACGAACCCAACCGCCGAGTCCGATCAAGCAAACCAGGAACTCAATCAAAAACTAAACGATGCGCAAAAAGCGGCTTCCCAAGCAGCCCAAGCCATGGAAGAAATGTCGAAGCAAGCAATGCCGATCGACGTCGATCAAGACTTGGCCAAGGAATTGGAGGAGATGGCAAAGCAGACGGCCGAGCTTGCCGAAAAATTGAAACAAATGGCCAAAGATCAAGCAGGCAATCGACCTTTGAGCGAAGGGGAAACCAAGAGCTTAGAATCGATGGCTCAAGACACCAAACAGAATCGCGATGATCTTCAACAAAAGGCGCTCGAGCCACTGGACACCATGCAGGCTGCATTACCCCTGATGTTGGCCGAAGATACTTTCCGGCAGTTGGTCGAACAACAGCGTGATCTCTCAGAACGCCTTGAAGGCCTCAAAAGCAATGAAAATCCAAGAGACGAAAAAAACCAGCGACGCGTCTCGGAACTCGAAGCCGAGCAGGAGCAACTCAGACAATCTCTCGATCAGTTGCTGGATCAGATTGAAGAGCAAGCCGATATATTACCCGACTCCGAAGACCTATCCGAGTTGAAATCAACAGCTCAGGAGTTTGCCCAAGCCGTTCGCGATAGCGATGCCATGAAGGAAATGGCAGACGCTCAGCAAGCATTACTGTCAGACGATTTTCAACAAGCATCCCAAAGCGCCGACTCTGCCGCTGACATTCTTGAGAAGTTTATAAAGCAATGCAATGAAATGTCTCAAGCAGGCGAAAAGGCTTGTAAAATGAAATTCAGCCCTTCGCAAGGTGGTAAAGGCCTAGGAAAGTCACTCGATCAGATTCGCCAGATGATGAAAAAAGGAAACAAGCCAGGCTCGTCTCAGGGACTAGGTAAGGGCAGCAAGCCGAGCAACGGATACTCCCAACGATCTCCCGGTCCTCAAAATGTAGGAATGTACGGAGCGACACCGTCGTCGCCCCCTCCCCAATCGCAACGAGGCCAAAGCAACAAAGTCTCCAAAGGTACTGCGACCGTCAGCAGTTCGTCGGACGTTCGGCGTGGAAACAACGAGCAAGAATCCGATGGCAAAGGATCAGGTGGGGGACAGAATGACGCGCGAGTCCCAAGCCAATATCGAAATCAAGTCCAAGAATACTTTCGCCGTATCAGCGAACAATTAGGAGACAAGCAATGAGTTCTTTACTTCCTCGAAAAATGCTGTCGCTTGTTCAACTAGTTATTTGCACGTGCGCGATCACGCTAACACCCGTATTTGGTTTCGCGTCAGATGACGACAAGAAAACGGTAGCCGATCCTGCCAGCATTGGGGGCGAAGCATCGAGTGTGGTGCAAGTTGCGAATTTAATATACGCGGGCACCAAAACCAGTGAGTGCTTTTCGGATCACTTCCTTCAACGCGCCGAGAGAGATTCGTCGATCACGACTAGTCGTCGCTTGCATTCCGTTAAGCTCGCTTCCGAAGAGATCTACGCGTTTCCGTTGTTGATCATGACGGGCGAAGGCGAGTTCAAATTGCTCGCCGAAGAACGAGAAAACTTGCGGCGGTTTATTGAACGCGGCGGTTTCTTGCTGGCTTCTTCTGGCTGTTCTTCCGTCGAATGGAATCAATCCTTCCGACGAGAAATGGCGCAGATTTTTGCTGACCGGCGATTAGAGAAGATCGGACAAGATCACCTCATCTTCCATACGGCTTACGACATCGGCGAGCTACAGGCCAAGAACGGAACGCCGCAACCGCTCGAAGGAATTCATTTCGGAAAACGTTTAGGCGTGCTGTATTCGCAGGACGGCCTTAACGATACTTCCAATACGGTCGGGTGTTGTTGCTGCGGCGGGAACGAAATCACGAATGCAGAACAAGTCAACGTAAACATCCTTATCTACAGTCTGCTTCACTAACGAGTTCCATTTTCGAATGCACGGCAAGTGATCAAAGTAAAAACTAAAAACGCTGTTTCTATTTTGGTGCGTTTGCGATCGGCGCTAGTTGTGGCCCTGATTGCGTCCTTTGGCACGGGATGCTCCACGAAGTCGTCTCCGCGCACTGCGACAATTTTTGTAAGTGGAGATACTGCAGGGTGGATAACGCCTTGCGGGTGTGCCGCGAATCAATCGGGAGGATTACCGCGCCGCGCCACCTTGATCCGGGGTGCGGGAAGCAACGACAAAGTATTGTTGCTCGACGCAGGGGGCTCGGCTTCGGGTACCAGCGAATACCATCTCATCAAACTACAGGCCATTCTGAACGGGTATCGCTCGATGAACTTAGCCGCACACAACATCGGCGGTCCCGAATCAGCGTTGAGTCCCGTTGAACTCAAGAAGCTTGCCGACGACTCCGGGGTAACGTGGGTTTCGGCGAACTTGACCGCCAAGGAATTCGAGGTTCCGAAAAGGATCATCGTCGAGCGAGGCGGGATCAAAATCGCCGTTACCGGAGTCGTCGAACCAAGCCGAATAATCAATGGCGATTGGTCGGCAAGCGAGCCGGTCCAGTCCATTTTGTCCGCATTTGCAGGTTCGGACGCAGATGTTCGAATCGTTCTGGCGTATTATGACGAGGCCGGACTGAAGAAGCTTGCCGAGTCCTTGCCGGAAATCGACTTCATTATTGGAGGCCCGACTGGGCAAGCAATGAATACGACTCAAGTCGGACCCGCTCGAGTGCTTTCGGCAACAAACAAAGGCAAGTTTTTAGCAAAAATCGAGGTCGCGAAGAAACCTAGTGGTGTTCAAGTCCTTCAATGCGGCCCGGCCGAAGTTCGTGCCGACATCGCTGAAGATGACAAGCAAAATAAAAACTTGATTCAATACTATGCGACATTGGAAAAACGCAATTTCACGGCAACCGAATCAGGCATTGTACAAACGCTGCACAACGCCAATGCGAATTTCAAAATCGCAGGAACAGAATCCTGTACCAAATGCCACACAGACGATCACACTCGATGGGAATCTTCAACACACAGTCAAGCTTGGGGTGTACTCCAGTCCAAAGGTGCACATGTCGATCCCTACTGTCAGCAATGCCATACTACGGGTTACGCCATTGACGGCGGTTTTCAAGGAATCTCCCTAACACCCAATCGCGTCAATGTTGGATGCGAAAATTGTCATGGACCATCTGCGTCCCACGCACTCAATCCCAAAAAGAAAACCCCGTTTCAGTCGCGCGAGCAATGCCTGCGCTGTCACGATCACGAGAATAGTCCTGAATTTAAATACGATCCCTATTGGATGAAAATCCAACACGGAACCGTAAAAGCTACAGTAAATTCAACACGAGATTAAAGCGAAGTTTCATGAACACCACTTTGATTTGGATTCGCGTGGCACTGTGCACTTTTGTCTTTCAGTTGACCTGTCAAGCGCAGCCACCCCGTCCGCCCGTGCTCGACCCATTTCAGTTGGAAGTCGCTTCCCCTGTACCGCAGGGCAGTGAAGCTGAAATTACTTCCAAAGAGTTTGATCAGGATCCAATCAGACCGTTGATTGATTCGACTGCACAATCCATTGAATTGCAGACGGATCTGGATACAGCCAAAAAGATCGCACTTGAAAAGTCTCGACCGCTATTTGTTATTTTCGGTGCCTCCTGGTGCAGTTGGTGCAAGAAACTTGAGGCAGATTTGGACGATGAAGCAGCCGATCCGATCTTTGCAAAGTGGATTGTAGTCGTTCTTGACGCGGATGCAGAACCCGAAATAGCATCCGATTTTCAAATTGACTCGCTTCCGAGTTTGCATTTGCTAACGAGTAGTGGCGAACGAGTTGCGTCATTCACGGGATACCAAGAACCAACCGGCCTCTCTCAGTGGTTAGATGATAATTATGAACTCGCATCGCCGATTCTCCCCGAAATACTGACATCCAAATCAGTTCCCAACGAAGACGATGTAACGGAACTCATCGCGTTGCTCGCGACCAAATCGAAAACCCTTCGAGAATTGACTATTCAACGATTAGAAAACACCCGTCCACAAACTTGTTTCGCTGTAGCGCAGACGTTTTTGGAAGGCCGACTCGTTCAGAAACTGGCAGCCTTGGAAATTTTGAGATCCTGGCAAGCGCCCATCGCTGCGATGGATCCTTGGGTTCCCGATTCGTTTTCAACGGATGCGGTCGCCGAACTACAAGCGTGGGCAAAACCGATCGATTAATCGAATCACATTTCTACTTTGCTAACGACGCACGTACAATCTTTCGATCGTTTCGAGCAAAGACGCTTTTTTCAGCAAATGCTGGATGTGACCAGCAGACACCGTTGCGTTGCCCTAACTGTTCACGTGTCGGTTCGATCAATTTGCATCGATCCGAAATCGTCAAGCCATCCGGACTGAACTGGACGATCAGCAGTTCACCGCGTTCGTTAAAAAGCCAATTCCTGTTCCCTTGTTGTACCATGTGGATGGTTGCCCACCGCGCTTTGGGAACGGCGGTCAAGTCTTCCCAAACTCGCTTGCCGGTTTTCTTTTCAAGACAGCGCATCTCACCGTGGCTGTCGACGCCATATACATAGTCACCTTGTAGGAGACACGTCCCAATCATCGAATGCAGTGACTTGGTATTTTCTTCATCGGTCCCAACCTGACGCCAGGCGACTTCAATCGCCAGTTTGTCTTTAGGAGTCTTGACCATGAGAGAACCGTCATAGAAAGACGAAACAAACAAAAATTCTCCGTCCCAGATGGGCGAACCAATTCCAATGGGCATTCGCGAAGGCGGGAATGGATGTGCCCAATAGACTTTCCCCGTCAAAGGATCAAGGCCCGACAGACTATCTGCAGTCCAGCAAACTAGCACGTCTTGTTTTGCTTGGTTGATGATGATGGGCGAAGAATAACCAGCACGCTCGTTCAAAGCCCGCCAAACTTCTTTACCGGATTTTCTATCCATCGCCACCATGCAGGCTCCGTCGCGACCACTCACTTGTTGGATAACAAGATTCTTGTAGATCAACGGTGACGCGGCGATTCCCCAGATGGGCATATCGATATCAAAATCGGATTGCAGATCGCGTTGCCAGATCACATCACCCTTTGCTGCATCGAAGCAAAAGAAATGACCCATCGCGCCGACTGAATAAGCAAGATTATTCTCGATTGTGACACTTGCTCGCGGACCTGCTTTGTAACTGATCGAATAGGGTGCATCATACTCGTGCTTCCAGATGATCTCACCAGTGCCGGAGTCCAGGCAAAGTACACGTTCAGTCTCCCTTCGCTCCGTCACCATGCGATCCATCACATAGACTCGACGATTTGCCACAGTCGGGCCACTATAGCCAGCACCAATCTCAGTGGACCAAGCAATAGGCAATTGCCCTTCCGGCAATTCATCACGGATTCCATCCTCACGCCAAATCCCATCACGCTGGGGACCTCGCCATTGAGGCCAATCTTGCGCAAAGCCCACCAGTGGCGACAGTGCAAAAACCCAGAGGATTTTTGGGACAATCAAAAAACGACGGCGCATTATGAATTCCTGAGAGTGAAGACCAAGCATACGGGGGACGAAACATTTTCGTCGTTCATGATCATACTCGATCGCGAATACCGTCTGATAGCCGCCCAACGTGGGATGCGCTCGTGGCACTTAGGATTACTGGCCAAAACGCGAAAAAGCGGCAGCTAAACGACGGATTGCAGGAAGGCAAAAACGCCGACAGGCGAAACTTAGCTGCTCACAGAACTATCATTTCGCGATTTGAAAATCCAACATCGATTGGCCGTATTTCTTGGCTTTCATATCTTCGATTGTTAATCGCAATTGATAGCTGCCGGGAGGAATTTGCATCGGCATGTAAATGCGGTAGACGATAAAGTAATCGCGCCGATGATTTTTGCACACTTCTTTTTCCATAGGAAGAAGCTGATCGGTAATGCGTTTTCCGCCGTTATCGATTATTTCGTAACGCCCTTGCAACTGCGTTTCGAATCCATCTTGAACAGATTCGGCATCTACATTTTCAAGTTCACAATAAAGCAAAACGCCTTCATCAGGCTTGAACTGATAGTTTGCGAACGGTTTGATAGTACCGTATCCTTCGACACTCGTACAAAACGCCGCAGAACGAACTTCGAGATCGCTGATCGCGGCCAGTTGGTTAGTCGCTTCACGCTGACTTTGCATTACGGTCGACCAAAGTTTGCTGCGGACCGGTATACTGCCCGGGTTCGTTGCATCGTGCAGTGCTTGAAACTGATGACGCATGTATTCTTGTTCTCGCGCACTCAGACCATCAATTGGTTCGGTACATGCCTCTAATTTCCCCGCTGCCAGTTGGAGCATCCTCAACTTGGATTCGTTGCTAATTTTGACCTCATCGGGAGCATGCGGGTTTTCACGAATTTGCTTTTCAAGCACCGCGATGGCCTTTGACAACGACTCATTCCAGCTCTCAGCTTCCTTCGAAGCATCATCTGAATTCGGACTCGCGACCTCTGCGTTGCTGACTGGAACTTGTGGCGAAGCGGTAACGACTGCAGGTTGTTCGGCAGGCGACTCATCTTTTAGACTTCGACGCTCGACCGTTACAGGAGCTTGATGATTTGCAAGCTCAACGTCGGTGCCGAGTTTTGTGTTGGCGTCTGTTTCTTTTGATGCAGCGAGTGGCTGTTTCGTTTTGGATTGTTCAGAACTTGCCAAGTACTCTTGGAGAAGCTTCTTGAACTCCGGAGAAAGCGCCTGGATTTCCTCGGCTAAGTTTTCGTTGGGATATTTTGTCTCTACGACGGAACTGGCTCGTGGAGGTTGGTCGTCCCTAATTCGAACGCCGATCCCCGTATTACTTTTAAGTGCGTCCCCAAGTCGAGTTGTTTTCGAATCAGCGATGCTCAATCGTGGAGAACTCTTCGGCACTTGAGTCTTTGATGGAGGCTCTTCCGTGACCGGAATATCTTCCAACGAGAGCGAAGCCTTCTTGACTAGAAAATATCGATTAAAACGTTGACAGCCAGTGGCGGTTAACCAAACACTGAGCAACGCACAATAGATAACCGTGAATCGCGACGGTATTGTTCGCTGCGATCGGAAAGTATTTTTGTAGTTATCAAGACGACTGCAATTGCCATTTCGCATCGGAACGAAATCCTTTTCGTAGCGACCTAGAATTCCCGCCGGAATACTAGCTTGGCAATGGCAACGACCGCAAGGTTGCTTTTGAGATCGATTCAAACGCTATCAAAAGCTTGCAATGGATCGTTTCTACTTTTTCCGACGTGCGAATTTCAGTCCTGACCACGTTTCGTCAATTGCACACACTTTGTAATCGACCAATCCACACGCTAAGCCTCGCAAGCGAACCGCATCTTCTTTCAAATCCGTTTCGACTCCGGAAGTTTTTTTAGGCCAAGCAATCCATAATCCGCCCGTATTTAGTTGATCCGCGATTTTGTCGATGCGAGCTTCTAGAACGGCATTTGAATCCACAAACCAAATAATTAAATCGGAATTAGGCTGCTGTTTACGGCTGACCATTGCCTTTGGGGGAAGTGGTTCAAGCCGTTTCTCGAATTGTTTTGGTGCGTCGATCAAGAGCACTTTACTACCGTCTTTGACACCCAATTTTTTCGGCAGTGGAGTACCCGAATAAGCACCGGACTGGGAATTTTGGTACTACCGGATCTTTGGGCGGGCGGGTGATTGCGCGGTTCAGCGTTGTCTTGATCTGAGACCACTTTGTAAAGGCCGCGTCCGGAAACATGCTTTTGATGGCAGCCACTTTTTCAGTTTCACCATCGACAAACACGATCGGTATGCAGCGCGTCGATTTGCTTTGACGAAGCGCCATAGCAACGGCACGGCCATGGGATGGCAATCTGGATAAATCGATGACATAAGCGTCTGGCTTCGTCGATCCTTTTTCCCGATTAGGGTCGTTCAAGTCGACATGGAAAGCGTCAAACCCCGATCGAACAAGTCGATCGATTCGTTCGTCAACTTCAGTCAATTTCCAGTGAATGAGTTGAACACGTTTCATCTTGGTCATCGACCCGTTGCAAGTTGGTCTAAGACTTCGCGCACGATCCGATCGATCAAGTTAGGATCTGTCTTCCAAGTTGCACTGGCGGGCATCGGGCTTTGATTGCTTGCGGTATCCAATTGAAATCCAGCCATGAGTTCGCGAAGCCGTTCTTGGGCGCGATCGGCTGCCGTCACTTGTTGGTGAGACAAGGGTTGCCGAGAGCGACCTAAATCCCAACCACGCACCATGGCCCCTCGGCGAAAACCTTCGGGGAATTCCGCCGTTGTTATCATCGCATCGAAAAGAGGCAACAATCGATATTGCAATTCCATCGCACGTTTCCACTCCCCGGCCGTTGCAGCGTCATAAATTGCTTTGGTTAGCTCTGGAACGACGCCACTGGTAGCATTCGTGCCACCATTGCATCCAACTAATAACATCGGAACCAAGGCTGCGTCCCAACCGGTCAAGAAGAAAAAGTCTTTTCTGAGCGGTCGAATTTCCGTAATCATTCGCATCATATGAGGCAAGTCGCCAGAACTGTCCTTGATACCGACAACTCGGGGGCACTCCTGTGCAAGTCGCTTGACGGTAGCTACGTCGATTGGCGACGCGAACAGCGGGATGTTATATAGCGTTACGTCGACGTTGACACGGTCGGCGATTTCCTTGAAGTATGCATACACTCCGTCTGGAGCCAATCGATAATAATAAGGAGCGACGATTGCCACGGCGCGAACTCCCAACGCGCCATAGATATCGCACGCTTCGATTGTCTCCTTGGTGTTGGCCTCAGCGGCACCCGCGAGAATGGGCACGCGACCGGCAGTCTGGTCGACGACAATTTTAATAATGCTACGACGCTCTTCGACTGAGAACCGGATAAATTCGCCTGTACTTCCGTTTGGATACAATCCATGCACGCCGCGCTCGATCAACCAGTCCACATATCCCCTAAGCTTCTGTTCATCGACCCGACCATGGGCGTCGAGCGGTACAATGTTGGGGGTAAAGATTCCAGAGAGTTGTTGTCCAGGCATTTTCGGTCGCTTTAGAGATGATCAAAAACTAAGTCGAAAGCTGTTGCGGGCGAGTCTACCGACTTTCGCCGGCTTGCCGCTGTCTTCGACAAGGGCAGATTACCATCCTAAGCAAAAACTCGCGAGTCTGGCGGTTACACCTAAAATATCGACGAAAGGAATGGAACGAATGGATTTTTCCAGCAGCAAAGAGCACGAAAATGGAGATTCGGAAACTAAAAATCTTACATTGCAGATGCATTCGTTGAATTACCGGTAAGTGAGGAAGCAGCAAAAAAGCCACCGTCTACCACCTTTAGGCAAAACGAACATACTGAAAGGGCTTACCAATTGAACATCTTCATTTCTTCGCTTGGCAATCATTTTGAATAACGTTTCCTCTCGTCTAAAAACGCTCCACGTCGCTTTGTTGATTGCCGTCGTGATTTTTCTCGGGTGGTATTCGTGGATCTATTTCGCGATGCCGCTGAGCGATGTTGCGATGCCCGATGGCGAATCGGTTCCGCAGTCGCGAGGTTTATTTATCCTCGTCATGCTAACGCTGCCCGATCAATTGATGCAAGTCTGGCGTGCGTTCGATACGATGCCATTTGGACTGTTTGATCGATGGCCGTATTTCGTGTGCGCCGCTTTTTGGTTGCTAAGTGCATGGACTGTCGGTCGGGCCGCATTCGCTGTGTTGGGCCTAACACATCGGTTCCATCCTGTGGAGGCAACCGGATTATCGATTGCTGCGGGGCTCAACCTGTTGTCGTTGACTACTTTTGTGATCGGGTTGGCTGGCGGCTCGGCGTCTCGCTGGCCCGTGATCGTTGCAATCGGCGTGCTGCTCGGACTAGCGACTTGGCTATGGAATCGATCATGCAAATCCGGTTCATCCAATAAAGTATCGCCTGAAAACCGAACACCGGAAGCGATCGGCTACTGGGACCGACGACGCATTATTTTTTTGGCGTTCGCGTGCGCGTTGCTTTGCGTTTTCTATTTCTTAGGCGCCGTACTTCCGCCAAGCGAATTCGATGTTCGCGAATACCACCTGCAAGGCCCCAAGGAGTTCTATCAGACGGGCCGAATACAGTTTCTCGCTCATAACATTTATGCCAACATGCCTATGGGAACGGAAATGCACGCTTTGGCATGGATGTCCCTGTGGGGTGGTGTCGACGGGTGGTATCACGGCGCTTTGATCGGAAAAGTAATCTTCGCGAGTTTCTCTATTGTCACGGCGATGATTCTAGGTGGTTGTGTTGCTCGTCAAGCAGGGTCGATGGCAGGTTGGATTGTCGCATGCACTTGGCTGGGAATTCCTGGCATTGCAGAAGTTTCCAAGTTGGGGCTGATCGATCAAGCAGTTGCATGTTACTTGGCGGCTAGTGTTTCGGTGCTCTTTGCCTTGCATGACAAACGTGCTCAAGATGGCAGCAATCCTTCAAGGTTAATTCTTTTGTTGGGTTGGTTTCTAGGCGCAGCGGCCGCGTGCAAATACACAGCCGTCCTGTTCGTTGTTTTACCGGGAGTCGCCATTGCGCTTTGGATAATGATCCCGTCAGCAATGTCGATGCGAAGAGTCACAGTGCTGGTCGGCACTCTGATCCTAGGCGGAGCGCTCGGTGGTGGTCTATGGTACGCCAAGAATTCGGCGCTAGCGGGCAATCCTGTTTATCCGCTCGCCTCAGGTGTTCTTGGGGGCAAGACAATGAATCTAGCCAAAGCCAAACAATGGAGCGATGCTCACCGCGTGCCTGTATTGCCCGCGGCTGGCGAAATGGAACAACTGGGTGATTATCGCCTAAGCACGCTTTCTAACGAATTTGGCCAAATTACAGTCCATTCGCGTTACTTGGGGCTGTTGGTGATTCCACTGTGCGTCGTCGGATTGCTGATCAGCCGTTCCAGCTTCACTTGGCTGCTGGTTATATGGTTCGTCGGGTATATCGCAGTTTGGTACTTCTTCACGCATCGATTGGAGCGATTTTGGTTACCGGCGCTCGTCATACCCGCAATCATCGCAGGGCAGGGCGGCTCTTGGCTGCTGAAGCAAGAAAAAGGAATCGTTGGAACGGTATTCCTCGCCATGGGATTGCTTACGAGCCTCTGCTTCCTGGCACTATGGCCCTTTAGCGATAATCGTTATCTGGTCGCGTTGACATCGCTGCGCGATGATCAGTTCATCTCGCCTCAGTCTTCTCAGTCATCGAGCGATGATTCGCTTGGGGCTGCATCTCGAGTTCCTCTGCACCAACGATGGATTAATTCGCAGTTGAGCCAAGACGACAAAGTACTCGTGGTCGGCGACGCGCAAGTCTTCGACATTCGCATCCCCATTCTCTACAGTACATGCTTTGATAGATCGCCTCTCGAAGAAATTGTGACCGGAAAGTCCGCGGCAGAAACTTGGCAGTCATTGCGCGACCAAGGCATCACCCATATCCACGTCCACTGGGGAGAAATCGCTAGATACCGCGGTCCAGGAAATTACGGATTCTCGCCAACGATCACGCGCGAACTTTTCCAATCTCTTGTGGGGCAAGAGATCATCAAACCAACCCCATGGCCAATCCCCTCCGAAATCGCCGAGCTTTATCAGGTCGCCAGTGAGTTTAATACAAGCGAATGATGCGGAAGTGAATTTGGCGTTGTAGGCAAAAGGCTATATTCAATTACAGAAAAAGCTCGTTTTCGTCGGAACAATTGACGTTCACCGCTGTTAAAAACATTCGGCCTCCACGCACTGACAGAAACCGCCCGCTTCAAATTCGTTCGGTCTGGCACTTCGACATTCACGTCTCTGAATTAGGTCTATCAACCTGTCCCTAGCACCGCCCAAAATTACAAAAGCGCCGTCTATGAATGGAACTTTTTAGACAGGTAATAAAACAAACCAACATTTTGATTCGATGGTTTTTGGCTGACAGGATAACTCGATGGGTGAATTAGAATGACCACTCGCCAATTATTGCTGCTACCGACCATTTGGGCTATATGCTTTGCTTTTTCTGAATCGATCATGGGCCTCATTTTCGGCAATACATGCTCTTATCCTCTCATTCAGATAGACGTTTTCACATTAAAAAGCCTTGCAGTAATTGGAGACACTTTTCAACTACAGTTTGGCGGGTGGAGAGAGATTCAACCTTACCTGCAGGAATACGTGAACGGCACATTGTCGCCGGAAAACCCGTTGCCGAATCATAAACCGATTGTCGACACATGGGGACGACCTTTTCAAGTGAGTTGGCCAACAGATTCGGAGGATGGCGAGCTTGGCGATGTAGGTTTTTATTCGCTTGGCGAGGATGGGATATCAAAGAGCTTTGGGAACGATCCGGATGACATCAATTCCTGGGATCGGGACTCGACGCGATATTACCACAGCCGATTTACTCGATCAAACAATTTCGCACGAGCCAAAGTGGCCGCGATTATTGCAATCGTCGTATTCTTTGGAATGCAATTATTCTATTTGGCGAGAAAGAAGCTGAGTGATTCTACAAAGAATGTCGACCAAGATTTTTGAATCTGAAATTTGCACTTCCGAGTGGGTTTACTTTCAAGCACTTTTGCGATTAGCTTTGTGAATTAAGCTTGGTGCCGTTTTAAGCGTCCCAACAAATTTAGCTTAGTCGATTTTTGCGTCACTCATCTTATTGTTCATCTGTCGTGTTGGCATCGTCATTGTCGTTAGAGCAGGGGCATTCGATGTGCTCTTTGGGCAAGCCGAGCATCCCCCACACGATGTTCGCTTGCCGCGAAAATAAGCCATCATTCGTGAAAGCAAAAAGCACGAAGCCATTGCGGCTATGAGAATTGCAGTTGCAGTTTGCCAGTCAAACATCATCCAGCCTCCTATCCTCATTCTACCATCCGAGGCCGGTCGTAGCTTGAGAAACAACAAATGCTCCGATATAAGCCAATGTGGTCATGTAGACAAATGTAAAGATCGGCCATCGCCATGAGTTGGTTTCTCGGCGAATCACCATAAGCGTCGCACCGCATTGCGCGCACAAGGCAAAGAAAACCATAATCGACAACGCGACTGGCAGCGTATAAACTGGGCGGCCATCGGGCCATTTTGCTGCCACCAAAGCTCCGGTCAAAGGGCTTTCACCGTCGTTCGACTCAGCCGCTTCGGCTCCCAAACTGTAAATGGTGCCAAGCGTTGCGACGACGACTTCACGGGCGGGGAAGGATGCGATCACACCAACTCCGATGCGCCAATCCCAACCCAGTGGCCGAACAGTCGGCTCTATCCACTTGCCAGCTCTTCCCAAAAAACTAGATTCAATCAACCGTGATCGCTCGTTATTCAATTGCGTCACAAGCTTCGCCGAACGCGACCGAAGTTCGTCAACCGATGCCGATGAGCCTTGGAGACTCGGCGTCGCCATTTGATCGATCTGCTTTTGTATCGCCTCGTTTTGGCGAGTCAGATCGTTCAGGTGGGAATGATCGCTTGGGAAATAACCAGCAGCCCAAATCAGAATTGTAGTGCACAAGATCAAAGTACCGGCGCTTTGCAAAAACGCCCAAGCGCGTTCCCAGACGCGATGAAGAATGACTCGAAGTGACGGCCATTTGTAGGTCGGCAATTCCATGACGAATGGCGCGATCTCTCCAGGAAAAAACCACTTCTTCAAAATCGCTGCGACAGGAATCGCAACAACGGCTCCCAGCATGTGCATGCCAAACAGCACCATGGTCTGAAGTCCGAGCCAGCCACCTAGAAATGACTTATTCGGAACAAACGCCGAGACAAGCAAAAAGTATACGGGCAATCGTGCCGAACAACTCATAAGCGGCGCGATCAGAATCGTGACCATTCGGTCCCGCCAGTTCTCAATAACGCGTGTCGCCATGATCCCCGGAACTGCGCAAGCGAACGATGACATGAGTGGCAAAAAGGATTTACCGCTCAAGCCCACTTTCGTCATGATCTTGTCCATCACGAAAGCTGCACGCGCCATATATCCGCAATCTTCCATGATGGCGATAAAACCAAACAGCAACATGATTTGCGGCAAGAACACGAGAACAGCTCCCAATCCTGCAAAAACTCCGTCGACCAGTAGGCTGCGTAAAGCACCAGGCGGCATCACGCCTTCGACCGAAGATACGGCTGCGTTCAGGACGAATTCGATTGCAACCTTCATGGGTTCGTACCACGAATAGATCGCTTGAAAAATGAGCAGCATCAAGACCGTGAAGATTACCAGACCGAAAACGCGATGCGTGAGCACACGATCAAGCCGGTCGGAAAACGACAATCCGTCTTTCTCATTCCGCTGCACCAAACCGTGTAATTGTTTGCGTATCCAGGCGTAACGGACACGAGTTTCTATGGCGGGAACTTTGCAATTTTGTTCGGCCAGCATTTGGCGAGCGTCGTGCAAGACATTTTGAAAAGAGGCTCCGTAGTGCGAAACGAACTCTTTTTCAAACGAGCCGCCTACATCGAGCAAGGCGCGGCGAATGATGTAATCGGGTACATGCGCTTTGCCGCTTTGTTCCAACGCAGTCCGAATGATCTTGCTTTGTTCTAAAAAAGCTGGCGGGAACAATTCGAGTTTGTCGGGACGAGGTGATTCGACTAGTCGCCTCACGGCAACTTTTAATTCGTCGATCCCCAGCCGCTTGTTTGCCGATGTCGTCACGATAGGGACGTCGATTTGTTTTCGGACCGCTTCGAGATCGATTTCCATTCCCTGTTGCTCGACACGATCCCACATGTTCAAGACCAGTATCATCGGCAATTGCATGTCGCGAATCTGGCTGAACAAGTACAGATTGCGTTCGAGATTCGTGGCGTCGACAATCACAACGACGCCAGCTAATTTGGGAACGTCAGCCTGTACGCCCAGCAACACTTCAACGGAAACTTGTTCGTCGATAGAACGGGCCGAAAGGCTGTAAGTGCCCGGCAAATCGATAATGGAAATTTCACCCGACGAATCGACCAGTTTGCCGATCTTCTTTTCGACGGTAACGCCCGGGAAATTTCCTATTCTTGTATTCATA
>JANMNK010000443.1:0-1923 GCA_031373875.1 Pirellulaceae bacterium
CTCAGGCAACCTAAGCTCAACAAGGAACTCTGGTCGCGAAGATTGCGGGAAAAACTGTTGCGTAACAAACGGAAATCCCGCCATTGCTCCCGCAAACAACATCGCAGTGAGGGCTACAACTGTCTTCGGACGACCAAGGCAGCTTTCGAGGATGCGACGGGCTGTTCGATACATGGGCGTGTCATAAACATCCTTTTCCTGATGCTTGACTTTGTGTTCCGGCAGCAGTTTTACACCTAGGTACGGCGTGAAAATCACAGCAACAAACCAGGACGCAATCAATGCAATACCGACGACCCAAAAAATACCGCCCGCATACTCACCTGCAGAAGAATGCGCAAAACCAACAGGTACAAATCCAATTCCAGTTACCAAAGTCCCTGTTAACATCGGAAAAGCCGTGGATGACCATGCAAACGTAGCGGCACGATAGCGATCCCATCCTTGTTCCATTTTCACAACCATCATTTCGACTGCGATGATGGCGTCATCGACCAAAAGCCCCAGTGCGATGATCAACGAACCGAGTGAGATACGGTCAAGATTGATCCCCATGATTTCCATTACGACAAACGTGATGGATAATACCAAAGGAACGCTGAGCGCGACGACAATGCCCGTGCGGAATCCCAGACTGACGAAGCTAACAAATAAGACGATCGCCAATGCTTCGACGAAGGAACTTAGAAACTCGGTAACGGATTCCTCCACGACGTGTGGCTGGAAAGCGACAGTTTGAATCTCGACGCCTGCTGGCAAAGTCGACTGGATGGAGTCAACTTCTGCTTGCATGGCTTCGCCTAAGTCCAGAACGTTTCCGCCCAAGCTCATCACAACGCCAAGACCAACCGCTGGTGCACCATCGAAACGCATCGTGTAAGTCGCAGGTTCTTCATAACCCCGCTTAACATCAGCGATATCACCGAGTCGAACAAGCTTGCCGCCGGCTTCGATGGGTACATTGCGAACTTGCTCGACCGCATCAAATGCGCCTTCAACGCGGAGGAAGATTCGGTCAGTGGTCGTATCGACACTGCCCGCGCTTTGAATTGCATTTTGTTTGGCAATCGAATCAAAGATCAAACCAGGAGCGATGCCCAAGCTTGCGAGTTTTGAATGCGAAAACTCGATATAGATTTTTTCGTCTTGAGCAGCAATGACCGCCACTTTATCGACATCAGGAATTCGGATCATCCGCTGTCGCGCGGTTTCTGCAATCCGCTTTAATTCTGCCATCGTGAAATCGGAACCTGTAATCGCGAACAATCCACTGTATACGTCCCCGAATTCATCATTGAAGAAAGGCCCCACAACATCGGTTGGCATCTCTTGTCGAATATCCTGAATCCTCTTTCGCGTTTGATACCAAATGTCTTTGACTTCACTCGGAGTTGTGTAGTCCTTGAGGTTCAACAAGATCCAAGTAGAGCCGGGTCGTGAAAAAGTTTTTGCGAAATCAAAGTTGGGAAGGTCTTGCAATGTCTTTTCGATTTTGTCCGCCACCATGCTTTGCATTTGTTCAGCGGTTGCGCCTGGCCAAAGTGCGGAAACCGTCATCGTCTTGATCGTGAACCAGGGGTCTTCGGCACGGCCCAATTTCAGAAAGCTGGCGGTACCGGCGATTCCGAGTGCGATGATCAGAAACAATACAAAGCTTTGATGTTTTACGGCCCAAGCCGACAAATTGAACGGTTGCATAATAGCATTCTCAAGTGGAAATTTAGTTGCTGAGCGCGATTCGATCTTCCCAGACAGACACGGTCATGGACGTATCCAGTTTTTGGACTCCAGCCCGAACGATCAGTTCGCCGGGCTCCAACGTAGAATCGATCCAAGCTTGATTTTGCCCATACAATTTGACCTGAACGGGACGTAGGCTTAACGTACCTTGCTGAGAATCAACAACGAAAACGGATGTGTTTC
>JANMNK010000473.1:0-3701 GCA_031373875.1 Pirellulaceae bacterium
CACCGAGTCGGCATGGCGGGAAATCACCTCTTCGCGAATAGGAAAACCATCCGCTCCGTTATAAGGGACTCGAACTTCGCGGCGTGCTATGTACTTACCCTGGAGTGCAATCGCCAGAGCCTCTTGAGCCCGCTCCTCGGCCATCTTCGCAGCCTCTTGCTCGCTCTCCAGTGACCAACCCCATCGCCGAATCGTGACTTGACGATCATCCTCGCGATGCTGTGCCCGAGCCTCAGACCAGTATTCCGGAATGATCATAAAGAACCTTGACGTAAACAAAGTCTTAAAAGAAATAAAGTAGCGTCCTATCGCCAAGATTCGGCGATCTTGAAACAGCAGCAATATAGCTGCCCTTGTCGATTACGGCACTTGCTCCCGGTCGCCAGGACAATAACATTTGTTAAAAAGAACTTTCCATTAAGACATTGGCAGTATGCAAAAGTATCTTTTTTTTCCGTGATTACATCAACCTGCGTGGGGTGTGCCAAAATATGTTCATAGACTCAGCGCGGGGGTGGTTGGTCTAAAGTTGACGAGTCGTATAAATTAATTAATCGACGCCATTTCGGGTCGTCGATTCATTTGTTTCCCACTGTAGCATTCAACTTAAAAAACGCTTGGCTTACCACTGAATCCTAGGTATCGAGTTCCCATGACTGACGTTTTAAAAGAAACCTGTCGCTCCTTCCGAGCAATTCGCCACATGCAGGCACTGACTTCGACAATTCGAAGCGCGCAAAAAATCGGTTTATTCGAAGCCCTTCGACACGAACAACAATCGATCGAACAACTTACCCGCCATACCCACACCGATCGCGTGACAATAGAAAACATTTGTCGACTGCTGATAGCTTTTGGTGTCATCGAGCAATACGGTGAAGATATAGCTTTATCCAACGCTGCGGCTCTTCAACTCGAAGGCGATCCGACCTTCAACAGTTATCTTTTCACTCAAGTCGACCAATATGTCTTGCAAGAGAAACCGAACTACGATCTGAACGAATTCCGCCGCCGTTTGGCGGGCCGGCAATGGAGCTACTCGGCTGCTGCCCGGCAAGCGGCGAAAGTGATTAAGTCGGGGAACGAACGTATGTCGACGAAGATGCTCGAACTTGGTTGCTTGACAGGCGTCTGGTCCGCAGCGATAGCATTTATGGACGAAAATCTGGAAATTACGAGTGTCGATTCTAGTGAGTTCTTAGCCATAAGTCGCACTACTTTCGAAAGCGTTGAACTTGGAGAACGCCGGACGGAAATCGAATCGAACTATCGCGGATATGACCCGGAGTTGGCATCGTATGATGTGGTCCTGTTTGCCGAAGGTCTGCAGCTAGAGGACGATGCCAGCGCGGTTGTGCTCCTTGGTCGCTGCGCGGATGCATTGCGAGTAGGCGGTGAAATCATCATCATCGAACCTTTAATGGAGACAGGCGATGGCCAAGACGTTTCGGTTGCGGCCCACGCTCTCGAAGTTGCCATGTCGACGCCAGGACGCACAAGATCGGCAGTCCAAATTCAACAGTTACTTACCGGCGCAGGATTTCAAACTGCGAGATGGGCGACGTTGACGGCGGATGATCAAGGATTGGGCCTTGTAATCGCAAAACGAAGCGATCTCTTGAGCTAAACTGGCAAACGAAGCCTCTGCGCTAACCGTCGATGGACTTCGAACCCAACAATCGCAAACGCAATACCAAGCACAGCGATCGACCACGATGAAAACTCGCCGAAAACACTTGCGACAGAAAGTGTGACGATTAAGAAACTAAACTCGAGGGTCACGGTCACGAGGTTACCGAAGTAGTCCCATCGCTCGACTCCAGTCAATTGAGTTGCACCAACGATCCCGAGAAATATCGCGATTGCTGCAAATGTTTCAACACCGATCAACCCAACTCTCGAAGAAAGTCCGATGGTGGTAAACAATACTCCAACCACTAACAGTGCAACCAAAAAATACCAAACTCGATAGAGCAGATTGAAATCGGGAGCACAGTCAAAGCCGTGTTTTGGTCCGCATCCTGCGATAACGCGCCGATTGAAGGTAATAATCTGATACAAAGGAAACAGCATCGCCCTCGCGAATCGGCTGTTCAAAATCGGGCTCAGCCAACGCCAGCGACTAGTGAGAATTAAACAAAGCGCATCCAATCCATACACTGTTTTCCTCGTGCTATTGTCGAAGAGAGGAATCTCGTGTCGAGCCCGGTCGATATCCAACTGGCTGAAGATTCGTGGTTCAAGCTGTGCAAACCCGATTCTGTTTTGAGGCTTGAGTATACCCAAGTCTACGAATGCCTTCGTGTACAAGCGACACATTGGGCAACTATCGTCGAAGATAATGATCTTGTCGTTCAAAGTTGCCATTGCCGTATTCTCCCTGCTTGAAAGCTACAGGGAGAACCGAAAACGGCCTGAATAATTAACTCACTCGACGTTCAATGTAATTTCTTCGCTGGCCTGCGTATCGCCTCCCGGCTTTCCACCCGTCGGCTCTCGCGGCATATCAGGAATTCGGATGACGTAGAGAACGACAAACCACAAAAGGCAGACGACAGCAATAACACTTAACAAACCTACCATGCCTTCGCGGAATAGTTTTGTACCGAGCGAATAAACAGGTTCAGTGACGATTTCTGCTCGCTCTTGAACCAAGACCCACAGGTCCGTGGTGTTATTGTCAGCAGATTCTCCTTCGGAAGGAAATTGTGAGATGACCACTCGCTGCATCGCAGCAATCCAATCCCCTTGATAGATTTTCGTCTCTTCCTGCTTGGCAAGCGGATCGTGGTAGTCGAATAACCCTTCCGTCTTCAATGTAGCTAGTTGTTTTGCATCAATCTGAAACTTCTGCTTGCCACTGAGTTTGGCAAGACCGGGATGCTGGACGAGAGTTCCACCGCGTTCTCCTTCATAACCATCGACTAAGACTGCGAATCGACGAGTTTGGGAATTCTGCGCAGACGTATCATTGTCGGTCAACAATTCAAAGTCGCCCAAGTTGATCGATAGTCCCAGAACGCCGATGATTTCTCCACTGGGATCTCCATTTTGTCGAATGGGTGCACTCACCGCGATCTTCCATCGGCCGGTTGAGGTCGATTGGTATGGTGCCGAGACGTGAGGACCACCGATCGGCTTGACTTCCAGGCGGTCCGTCTCTTTGGGGAGGTCTTGTCGCAACCCATTAAAATAGCTTCGATAAGCGAAATTGCGACCGACAACACTTTCGGATGGTTCAGCAATTCCGATAGCCAACTGAGTCCCGTGCTCATCGTTTAGGAAGAAACTGCTGAACTTGACCGACTTTTTCCCCTTTGGTGATTTTGGTTGAAAACCTCTCAGATGTTCGGTCAAATGTTGCTCCATTTTCTTGCGTGCTTCGCTTTTCAATAGAGCCGACCTACCAGACTCTGGCGTAACGACAGTCGCAAGTGACTTGAGTACCCCTTGCCCAACTTCCTCGCGACATTGCTGGTAAGCTTCGAGCAATTCGACATGCCGCGCCTCGTCCTCTAATACACGAAAGAGGCCGGACATTTCTGTTTCGAGTGTTCGCGAAGCAAACTTTGCGGCAAACTCATTGCTTCGTAACGCCCACTCGCGCAACTGCTCCGATGATTCGCGTTCTGCTGTCCGAATTCCGCGCCACGAGAAAAAACCCATGACGATTAACAAGAGTAGAGGGCCGACGATACCAA
>JANMNK010000495.1:0-1798 GCA_031373875.1 Pirellulaceae bacterium
GTTGCAGCGTTCAGGAAGGTATGTTTCCGCGTTTTCGTGTCAAAAAAGCAACACATCGTATTGAATTTGCCCAGGTCGAGTGCGAGAATTTTCATAGTTGTTGTCCTTTGGGTTTGGGGTTGGAAATTTTGTGACTGACAGGTCTCACTGTCTTGATCACGGGTCCGAGTCGCCAGATTGTATTCAAATGACTCCCACCCCAAACCCAGGACTTACATGGATTCTTTCGTCCTGAGAACTGCGGATACGTGAGGCTCTATTGAGCGTGCAATACCACCTCTATCTTCAATCCGATGGGACTCAGCGGATCGACTACACTAAACGGAATGCAGCCGCTGGCGTCATTGGCTTCTTACATAACGAAGATCAACCGCTTGCGATTGCGGACTCGAAAGATTCGATTGTCGAAATTGGGTTCGCTCATCTTGGCCGAAACCCCTCCGACACGCTTTACGTCACTGACTCCGATGGGAATCTGTACGAGACGATGATCAACCGTCCCTATCACGCTGCGTGTGACCTGAATGGTCGCAATTTGGCTATTGCATGGTCCTTTTTCACATTGTCGATGGTTTCCTTTTTGATGACGACAATAATGGGGCTTGGCTTTTTGGGCATCGCATTTGCTGTCGCGACGATGTTGCTTTACTATGCCATCGTGCGGGGCGGCGTGTTCAATGAGATTGAGGCATGCGTGGTTTGCGTTATACTATTAATGCTTGTCATGTTGCTAATACCAGCAGTGCAGGCTGCAATGAAAACAAAACAAGAACGGACGAACAAAGCATTGGACCGAAGTGCTCGATCGAGCGTTTTTGACTTGCGTTGAGTCTTCTCCTCGCACTCGGTCAATGCAAACGTTATCGCAATCAAAACCTCCCGTTGAGACTATAGAACCGATCGTGTCGACCGACGTAATCACGAAATGTTTCCGACGCGCTATCGACCAAACCGTTGCTGGTTTCGGAGATTGGTGCGTAACGCTCACTTCTCCACGTGATCAAAGTCGCTGGATACAGGTCACCTGGGAACACCTGAATCTCGCTTTTCCGGATGGGGTTGATTTGGATGGTGCAATTCGCGTTTTTCCGACTGTTCCAGATTTGGAAATGATCGACGTTCAACCTGGCACGCACCTTACGTTTTCCCACGGCGCCGACTTCTCTCTGCCAGCCATATCCGCATTTGTCTTGAAGTACTCGGAAGTCGTGATGAAAGAGCCGATTGACGAA
The DNA here is from genome assembly GCA_031373875.1 of Pirellulaceae bacterium. Lineage (GTDB taxonomy): Bacteria > Planctomycetota > Planctomycetia > Pirellulales > Pirellulaceae > JANMGV01. Next base: position 1,233 of record JANMNK010000495.1, read on the forward strand.
ACATGGATCATGACTGAGGAGCAATTGTGACGGTTGCGACTTCGATCGCACGTACTGCTGGCGATACTAATTGCGATAACAATCCAATGCACGCGAGTTGCGGGTCGCGCGTTTCCTAATGGTAAATCACTTGGCCGCAACCGCGTGATTGGTGTCGTTGAACTTGCCAAAACTGGAGAAGGTGCTTTTGAGAACTATTACCCATCATGGCATTAACGGTTCAGAACGTCTTTGCTAAATACCTTGATGGTTACCTTGAATCTTGTGCTTGCTCGACTGACATGCGTGGAGCGGCGCTGAGGATTCGAGCTTGCCGAACGGCAGAGCTGGGGTGGCACTCGAACACTTGCCCGTTTGGTCACTACCAAGACATCGCTTACAACTCGTGTCACCACCGCTGCTGCCCGCAGTGCAATACATTCCCTCGCGAGCAGTGGCTCGGTGCGTGGAAGCAACGCTTGCTGCCTTGTCCGCACCATCACATCGTATTCACGACTCCGCAGGAACTCGTGCCGCTGTGGCGATACAACAAGGCGCTGTTCGCTACAACTCTCTTCGCGGCTGCG
>JANMNK010000522.1:0-1683 GCA_031373875.1 Pirellulaceae bacterium
GCAACGAGCAGAACTAGATAAGCTTTTGGTCGAAATGTGAAGGATCAGCGGCTTCAATCGCTTATCTGAAAGTTTTACAGATGAAACCGTTTGATCCTTGATTGAAGTGTTATCGACTTGAATCGTAACCCACCTAAGCTCATCACGAATGGCTTCATTGACTGTTGAAAGATTAATTTTTGGGTTCGTGACATAGAGGCATTCGTTTGGAAGTCCCTCGATAGGGACTCGCCAAGCTAGACAGACTGGGATGATCTTGTCCGGCCTAATGCGCCACCAATTCCAAATGGATTGCGGCTTGCAGTAATGGATATTTGCATCGGTGTCCTGCGCTGTGGCGTCGATTGGTGCCCGAGCTTGTGCCAATCGAATCTGGGTAAACGGAAACATGATGATCAGTGCCGTGGCTGTCGTGATCGCTATTAACGTACCTAGTCGTCCTTGACCGCGCAGGACGATAAAGTCCGTTACGAGTAGCAATGGGAAATACCAGACTGCCGCCAGCCAAAACAGTGGCTCCCACTCCCAGCCGTTCTTGACGCGATACATTGCGGCCAGCGAAGCGAGAATCGACACCACTATCAACGTCGCGTGCTTCGTGATGAAGTAGATCCAAGCCCAACGATTGCTTTTTGTTGTTTGGTCAATCATGAGTTCTCGGGTGCAGTCTGCGTGGTAGCAGGATTTGAGGGAGATGTGGAAAACTGCTATTGGTGAAAAATGGCGTCTGTGGCCCAATAAGTGTTTTTGGTTAGGACGCCAAACAACTCAAAAGGAACGGACGCCATGCAAAAGCCTATCACATCCATCGCCTTGGTCAATCAGTTGTTGCCTCTGGTCACCACCGACTTGCTTGTTCAGCTCCTCAGGCCGATCTGGCGAGTCGTGGCTGCGGTACACTGTTTTTTCCAAGAACGAGATCACGCCAGCGACGACGGACAAGTTTGAAAGGCGGTTGGAACGGTTCTTTCGTGAACTGGCGAGACTGGTCTTTCAGTGGACATTGCGAAATGTAGAAGCGAGTGACGCAAGGCAGACTGCTTCGGCATTCGATTTTGAAGGCGAACGCTACTCAAGTACGAAACCGATGGTGTCGACCGAATCATCCGTAGCGCGACTCAGCAGAAACGTCGCCATGGTATAAATGGAATGAAGAAAGACTTTCAATCGGCGATCAACTATTTTAAGAACTATCGAACGCACATGGATTTCGCCGACCGCCGCAGTCGGGGTGAACCGATCGGCAGCGGGATAACGGAGGCGGGCTGCAAAGTAATCTTCAATCAACGATTAAAGCAATCCGGCATGCGTTGGCATCGCGTGACCGGCCAACACATTGTCGACCTGAGGACAGCCAAACGAAGCGGCATCTGGGGTAAAATATGGAATCGCATTATCCACTCCACAATCGCGCTGCCGCCCATAACTCAAACGAAACCACTCAATCGTCGCAAAAATCGCAACCAAAACTTGTTAGCAGCTTGACTGCACCCCTGTAGCCCTACGAGACGAGCGACAAAATCTTGCAAAGGTCCGTCGCCAACAATTTCTTTTCGAATCGGAGATTTAGGGACATATCAAGAGTATTCAGGAGGCGCTGTTGAACTTGCCAGCTGTGGAAATCGGCCGGGACACGATTCTGCTGCGGGACTTGCAGCCGATGGCGATGGAGGTGGATTGGGG
>JANMNK010000538.1:0-3429 GCA_031373875.1 Pirellulaceae bacterium
CTTGCCAGGACCGCTTCGTCGCTCGGATTGCGAATTGCGAGAACTTCGCGAAGGCCGGCTATCGTCGCTTGACGATGCAGGACCTTCGATCGTCGTTGTCACTTGAAGCCGTCGTCCGATCAGTTGCTCGATATCGCGCAAGTATTTTCGTTCTTCGGAATCGCAGAACGATATAGCTTCGCCGCTTGCGCCTGCTCGACCGGAGCGACCGATTCGATGAACATAAGTATCTGGTTCGTTTGGAATTTCAAAGTTAAAGACGTGCGAGATGTTGTCGACGTCGATACCACGTGCTGCGATATCGGTTGCGACGAGAACAGGTGGCTTGTCTCGCTTGAACTCGGCCAATACGCGCAATCGCTTGTTCTGGCTCTTGTTGCTATGCATCGAATCGGACTTGATTTCTGCAGCCAACAATTCGCGAACGATGCGTTCGGCACCGTGCTTGGTTCGCGTGAACACAATCGCTCGTTCTGGCTTAATTTCCTTGATCATCTGAATCAACAGATGGATCTTTTGTTTTTGAGGAACCATGCAAACGGTTTGCTTAACCGAATCCACAGCTTTCTTTTCGGGCTCGATCGAAATGTGAATCGGGTTTCTCAAAATCGATCCCGCCAGTTGCACGATCGGCGCAGGCATGGTCGCAGAGAACAACAGCGTTTGGCGCTTCGTCGGAACCCACTCAAGGATTTGGCGAATCGCTGGCAAGAATCCCATGTCCAACATCCGATCCGCTTCGTCGAGGATCAGCGTATCGATGTTTTCTAGCTTGACGTAACCTTGGCCCATGAGGTCCAGCAAACGTCCAGGGGTTGCCACAAGCACATCGAGACCATGACCTAAAGCGCGAACTTGGGAGCCTTGACCAACTCCACCGTAAATTGCGGTGACGCGAGCCGAAGTGCAAGCACCATAGGTTTCAAAGCTATCGCGAATCTGAGACGCGAGTTCGCGAGTACTAGCCAATACGAGCACTCGTAGCTTGCGAGCAGCGGCCTTTCGGGGGCCAGCATTGGTCATCAGTTTCTGTAGGATCGGGAGCGCAAAAGCTGCCGTCTTGCCGGTGCCGGTTTGGGCACATCCGATAACGTCGCGTCCTGACATGACAGCCGGGATCGCTTGTATTTGAATAGGGGTGGGATCTGTGTAACCTTCGTTGTAAACAGCTTTCAATAAGTTTTCGGCGAGGCCGAAATCGACAAAATTCATAAACGGGTCCATATAGGAAAATGGTGAGGGACCCTATGCCGCTGACGGAAAAATAACGTCATGGAATCAGCTATGTCCCTGGATTCCGGCGCGTGCGAAATTGCAGCGAAGAATCGGTAATCGGTGTAAGCCGGAGATCGAGGTCCACTTGGAAAATAGTATTCGCGACATCAGAGTGACCGCGAATCAAGTTGAGAACCAAGCGACAAAAATGACTACGTTGCCCAATTTCTGGGCGGTGGTGCCATGCTGGCACAACCTCGATGATCAACGTCGGATTACGAACTGTAGCTTACTTTACGCCCTAAGTCTAACAAGGAACAATCTGATTAAAAAGGGCAAATCTGGTTTTCGTCACGGTGCAGCAGGCTCATCAATCAGATTCTGCACGGTTTTTCGCAGTTGTTCTATCAATTTGGGCCCACCCCCGACAAAAACATGTCGCACAATTCCTTTTCGATCCACGATGACAGTTTGGGGAATGGCGTTCGCCTGATACCGTTGACCCGCAGCGCCGTCGATATCCAACACGACTTGAGTATCCAGCTTGAGCCGTTCCATAGCCGCTTGAGCGCGCTCGGCAGGTTCCTCAAGATTGACGGCAATCAGAGAAACATCTGGGTTGGCCAAGTCGCGAATGGCCGCATCGACTTGCGGCATCGACTGCATGCAAGGACCGCACCAACTGGCCCAGAAATCGAGAACGACGATTTTACCTTTGAGATCGGTCAGCTTGAACGGATCGCCGCTTAACGACTCCCCTTCTAGTTTCGGAGCGGCTTTACCGACCAAAGGTGAATCTGTTCCGACCTTACCCGGCTCTGCCTCCGCGTCCGCTTCGTCATAAATCTTTGGTTGTTTTGCAAGCGAAAGGGACCAAGGATTATCGATCATCTCGCGAATCTTCGGCTGCAGTGACTTGCCAAGAAGGACCAACTCGATATTTTTCAATTCGATCGAACACTCTCCGAGCAAATCGTTCATACCAACGATCGCATCGGCGGTAACCTGCTTGGGTTGGAAAGTCATTTTCCAACCAGCCTTTTCGGAAATATGGACTTGGAATGCACTGGCACTTTCTGGTGTTGCGACTTCAGGTTTTTTTGCTCCGTCGCTCGCAGTGGGCTCTTCTGGTTTGGCAACATCCCAATTGCGGTCGTGAAGCCAAATGATTTGCGCGATCGAATCGAGTGGAATTTCGTTTTCTTCTAGCCGAACTTCGAGAACAACTCCTTTTTCATCCAACCGCGTCAGTCGCCCCCGAAGAAAATCGCCGTCGACGGAAGTAACTAAGTGTGTTGGCGGGTCATTCTTCCGCATTCTCGGTACGGTGAGCAGTCTCGCCATTTTCTGAGAAGCTTGCACCCTGTCACGCCGTACCCTTCGCAGTTCGACAGACTGAACTCGGTCATGCGGCACAAAAGTTGTCTGAGTTGTCGACGAAGCGAAGGTTACACCCTTGTCGTCAATCTTTGTGACCTCTGCCAAGATAACTTCACCCGTGCGAAGTTTGATATTGGGAACGCCAGCCTTTTTCCCTGTGGCCTGATTCGGAGCCCCAGTGACTTGGCCATTAACGCGCTGTGGAGGAACAACGACAGGAGGGACTCGCTGATCAAGGCGACGAAAATCGATTCGGCCATCCGCTGCTTCCGTCAAGTTGACCGTATTATCCATGAGTCGCGACTGCCATCGAAGGCACGTTGCCCCTTCGACAGCATCCGAAACGTCTAGTACCCCGTGAAGCTGGACTCCATCAAGAATCAATTGTCCATCCTTGGCGGAGGTCTGAGGTTTGAAATCAGATTTGATAACCTGGAAAGCCACCAGTTCGCTAAGGGGAATAGAAACTGATTTGAGGGCACAATTCGGCTTAAAATAAATTTGTTCGCCATCACAGAGAAACCATTCGCCAAACAACCGAGTTTGATCGCGCAACAAGATTGTGCTCTGCGGAGGTTCCGTGTTCGCAGTCGCTGACTTGGTCGGATCGGCATCGCCGTTATCGACCGGTGGCGCAGGTGATTGTGCCGTAGCCTCCGAGTTAACTTCCGCATTTTCGCCTTTGCTGCTTTCCTCTGGCGAAGCTGCTGGGGGCGGAGTCGGTTCGCTTTGCACGACCTCCAAGACATCCGCTAACGGGAGCGTCGTCTCGATGCCATCGGTGCCTTTGATTACCATGCCCGTTGCAGTATCCACGGATTGAACGCGGCCTTC
>JANMNK010000545.1:0-5946 GCA_031373875.1 Pirellulaceae bacterium
GTTGAGGGCAAATGGAGCCCTGCTTAGAAACAGACCTAGACGATCTATTTACTTGGTAAACAATTTCTTCTTTTGATGTGGTGTTTCACAAAGTGGATAACAAACGATTTTGGATCGGTTTCGATTTGGGTGGCACCAAGATGTTGTCCATTGCCTTCGACGAAAAAATGAAAATGGTCGCGCGTCGACGCAAGAAATCAGCTGGCGTCGAAGGCGTTAACGCTAGTCTCGATCGCATCACACAAACGATCGAACGGACGCTTGAAGAAGCACTTGCAACCCCCGACCAGCTTTTGGGCATCGGCATTGGTTGCCCAGGCCCCGTGGAATGGGAAAAAGGAATCGTTAGGGTTGCCGTCAACCTTGGCTGGAAAAATGTTCCCGTAGGCAGCATCTTGTCGAAACGTTTCGGATGCCCAGTCGCCGTGCTCAATGATGTGGATGCAGGAACCTATGGCGAATTTTCGTACGGTGCCGCCGAAGGTTCGCGCTGCACAATAGGCTTGTTCCCAGGAACTGGTATCGGTGGCGGTTGTGTTTACGAGGGCAAAATCTTGCGAGGCAAAACGCTAACTTGCATGGAAGTCGGTCACACCCGCATAAGCAGCAGCCATCGTACGAGCGGGACCAATCTAGCGGGCACAATTGAAACCGAAGCCAGTCGCTTGGCGATCGCCGCCGAATGTGCCAAGCTCGCCTTTCGCGGTGAAGCTCCTAATCTTCTTAAAATATCTGGTACCGATCTTTCGAATATTCGCAGCAAAGCCATCGCTCAATCGATAGAGGCCGGCGACTCGGCCGTACAACGTGTCGTCGAAGAGGCTGCTCAACAAATCGGGTTTTCCGTTGTCAATTTAATCCATCTGCTGCTGCCGGATACGATCGTACTTGGCGGTGGACTCGTGGATGCAATGCCAAAACTTTTCGTTCGAGAAGTCGAGAAGACTGTGGAAAACAGCATTCTGGATTGCTACAAAGGTGAAACCAAAGTTGTTGTCGCCAAGTTAGGAGATGACGCAGGAGCCATCGGAGCGGCAGCATGGGCCGCCGCTCAATTTATACAACCCCAAGAGGCCGCAAAAGAAAATCTGCCCGACGTGGCTGTCATCACAGATAATAGTTGACCATATTCTCAAGCATTTCTTGGCGGCCACTATCGTTCGGTGCTGCTTCGCCCTTTTCAAGCATGTACTTTTCCAGCTTTTCAAAGTCCGCACGGCCCGACTCGATATCCATACCGATCCCGCTATCCCAGCTTCGGTAACGGTTCTTGATAAAGTCATCGAGAACGCCATCTTTGCGAATCGCTGCCGCAATCTTTAGACCGCGAGCGAAAGCGTCCATACCGCCGACGTGAGCGTAAAAGAGATCAACGGGCTCGAAACTTTCGCGGCGAACTTTGGCGTCAAAATTCACGCCGCCAGCCCCTAAACCTCCGTGCTTTAAAATCGCCAACATGCACTGCGTGGTCAAATAGAAATCGGTAGGGAATTGATCGGTGTCCCAACCCAGCAACAAATCGCCCGTGTTGGCATCGATCGAACCTATAGCACCTTGGTGACCGGCGTAGTCCAATTCATGCATCATCGTATGGCCTGCCAACGTCGCATGATTGGTTTCTAAATTCAATTTAAAGTACGGAAGCAAATCATATGCTCGCAAGAAATTCAGACACGCCGCCGAATCCGAATCGTACTGATGCTTGGTCGGCTCCTTGGGTTTTGGTTCGATTAAAAACTGACCCTTGAATCCAATTATCTTGGCATAATCTACCGCCATATGAAAGAAGCGTGCCAAGTGATCCAATTCGCGTTTCATGTCGGTGTTGTAAAGATTTTGATAACCTTCGCGACCGCCCCAGAAAACATAATTGACGCCGCCCAGTTCTTTTGTAACTTCCAAACACTTCTTGACTTGGGCAGCTCCAAACGCGAACACGTCTGCATTGCAACTGGTGGCCGCACCGTGCATGAATCGCGGATTGCTGAACATGTTGGCCGTGCCCCACAGCAATTGAATGCCCGTCTTGTCTTGGTGCTCCTTCAACGATTTTGCGATACGATCAAAATTCGCATGGGACTCTCGCAGGCTCGCCCCTTCGGGCGATACGTCGCGATCGTGAAAAGCGTAAAACGGCGACTGGAGTTTTTCGAAAATTTCAAAGGCGACTTCAACTCGCTTGAGGGCGTTGTCCACACTGTCGCTTCCGTCATCCCACGGCCGAACAGCAGTACCCGGTCCAAACGGATCCGAACCCGTGCCTCGCATCGTATGCCAATAAACTACACTGAATCGCAGATGATCCTTCATCGTTTTGCCTTCGATCACTTCATCTGGGTTATACCAGCGGAATGCAAGGGGATTACGACTTGTCGGTCCTTCATATTGAATCGTTGATATGTTGGGAAAGTAACTCATGGCGATCCGTTTTCCTTAGGCTGATGGCTGTCGATTAATGGAGTGCTCAGTTTAAACGAACCCTACATTCCAAGGGAGCCCCTCCAAAAATTTCGATCGTGTCGTGAATTAGTTTTCGCAATACAGACAACGACGCCGACGATTATTGTGACATCGATTTTTTTAGCATCCAATCGCCTAGTCTCGGAGAAAAACTTGCTGCGAAGATTGCGATCCGCGCTTTCCAGGGAACGATAATTTCCCGCTCGCGACGTTCGACGCCTCGGAGGATTCGATTGGCAAGCCAATTCGGATCGATGGCAGTCACGCGTGCGCCTGCACCAGGTTTGGATACACCCTCACTAAGCCCCCTCTGCGCAATGCGTTCTTGATAACGAGTTCCCGCATCTTCGCGTTGAATCGGTCCCGGACAAACTAGCATGACGTGGATTCTCTCTCCAGCTAGCTCAAAGCTAAGTTGTTGTCGCATCGCCGCCAATGGAAATTTCGTCACGGCGTAACCACCTAATCCTGCGGGAGCCAGTCGCGTAGCTAAGGACCCAATCAAGACGATAGTACCCGACGATTTCCGAAGGGCTGGGCGGCAATACTTCGCGACATGAAACGCCGAAAGGACATTGGTCTCAAACATGGAAACTAGGTCTCCTGTTTCCAGTTGCATTAACTGCCCGCGATCGGATTGCCCCACGACATTGACGACCAAATCGACGGTGCGTTCGCCATTGGAAAAACTTGCAAGGCCAGTTCGGACCGACTGGTCATCGCATACATTTGCACAAATAGTCTCTACAGAAGTACAGCCTAACTCGGTTACCATTTCGGCAGCTCGTGCCAGTCGCTCAGCGTCGCGCGCGACCAGAACGAGCTCCGCCCCTTGTTCAGCGAGACGACGCGCAATGGCGAGACCGAGCCCGCTGGAGCCTCCTGCGATCAATACTCGTTTACTTTTCCAATTAGATGCCATGAGAATTTGCGCCTGCCACGCCAATCGAACTTGGTAATTCTTGTCGCAAGCCGGGTGCGTCGGTGGCGCTTGCCCGGTTTTTTTTCTAAGCCTTTTAACGTAAAACGATGACTTGGCCAAGCTAGTGACAATTGAGCTCAACACGAAACGACAAGAATACACTTGTCGAAATCGTGACTTACCAAGGATAAACCATGTCGAACCAACGTCCAAATCTTAGTGAAGCTCGAACGAAAATCATCGCCACCGTCGGACCTGCATGCGAAGATGAATCGATTTTGGCCGATTTAGTTAACAAAGGCGTCGACATATTTCGAATTAACGCGGCTCATGGTAAACAACCCGACTTCCAACGAATCCTGGACAAGATCCGACGCGTTCGCGAAGTCACCGGATTTCCAGTCGCCGTACTTCTCGATTTGGCCGGGCCAAAAATTCGCTTGGGCGCTTTGTCGCAAGAACCACTCGAAGTCGAATCGGGCAGCGAAGTGACCTTCATTCGAGGCGACGTTTGTTCGGAACCACGACAATTGTGCAGCAACTACACGCGACTTGTCGACGAACTCAATGTTGGCGATCGCGTCATGCTGGCCGACGGCACGATCACGCTACAGGCACTTTCGCGAACGGCTAACGAAGTTCGTTGTACGGTCGTCGTCGGAGGTACCATTCGATCGCGACAAGGGATCAACTTGCCAGGAGTATCTTTGAGCGTTTCCGCAATGCGTCCGGAGGATGTCGATAACGCGCTGTGGGCTGCGAGGAACGAAATCGATTTTATCAGCTTGTCGTTCGTACGTTCGGCACAAGACGTTTCCATGCTCAAGAATTTACTAAGCTCGATGGACAGCCAAGCTTTGGTTGTTGCCAAAATCGAAAAACGTGAGGCGTTGCAGCAACTAGAGCAAATCGTCGATGCGACGGACGCTGTCATGGTTGCTCGCGGGGACCTCGGCGTCGAAATCGACGTTGCCGAAACACCCGTCGCTCAAAAACGAATCATCAACGTCTGCCGTGAAAAAATGAAACCAGTTATCGTCGCAACGCAGATGCTCGAAAGCATGCACCACAACCGACGACCAACGCGGGCCGAAGCCAGTGACGTTGCCAATGCCATTCTCGATGGAGCGGATGCTTGCATGCTGAGCGGCGAGACAGCGATCGGTGAATACCCTGCGTTGGCAGTCGACACGATGCATCGCATCATGGTCTGCACTGAGCAGATCCTCAAAGACGCCCCCACGACTGGCAAAGCAAAGATCTTTGATCGTGTTCATCCGATCACGTCGGCCGTTACGTACGGTGCCGCGAATATCGCCGAATCGATCGGAGCAAAACTTGTGGTCGTCGTCTCACGTACGGGCGGAACCGCTTGGGTCAAGTCCAAACAACGCAACATTATTCCGACTCTCGGCGTTAGTAACTCGCCAGCAACTTTGCGTCGAATGAATCTGTTCTGGGGAATCATGCCCCAAGCTTTCCAGAATCTCGACAACCCGCAACAGCTTTTCGAAGAAGTCGCCCGCTGGGGCTGCCAAAAAGGTTTCCTTGCCCCAGGCGACTACATCGTCTTCGTCACCGGCACCGGAGTTATGGACAACACTCACAACCTGTTGGTTGTTCATAAAGTGAATTGATTGGACATTCTGCTTCGCCGTAGGTTGCCGCACCTCGAGCGCATTCATGGCAATGCTTTATACGTCAATATCGCAGAAGCCTCACTTCAAGACTATTATTTCTTAACACGCTTGCAATAAGCATCGTAAATAACGGACTCCATCCATTCTTTCAACAAACAGTCGCATTTGCAGTTGAACAAACTGCCAGCCCAAGGATTGTGCATTTGCTCGTCCAATTCCTCAAGCGCATTCATTACCTCGTCGTCGCTTAACCTTTCTTGGCGCAACTCCCAACTCGTCAAATTCTCTTTTCCTATGGCAACCACCGACTCGTATACGATCCGTGAGTAGCGGCTCAATCCTATCTCCTTGAGAAATTCCGAAAATGCGGGAGCGGTGGAGGCCATAGGATCATCGTACAGATGCGACATCCCGCCATTGGCCACCAGCGAGTCACACACTCCCGCCGCAGTTATCCTAAGCAGATTGCCAATCTCCGACTGCACTCCAGGAAACTTGCCCGTCGTGGTCCAAGTGCTTAAATCCGACTCAAAATACTCAGAGTTCGGCGTTACCCATCCGTACGTGATTATCTCCGAGTTGATCGATGCCTGCCACTTCATCACCAGATATTCAAACTCTTCCTCACCAAGTTTGTTTTCGCGCAAACTGCAACCAAGAATTTAAGTGAAGCCAACCTGTTTGGTAAAGGTAGTCCGTGTTCATAGCAAAAAATTAGGCCCTGAGAAAACAAAAATCGATATGGCATGAATGGTTGTTCTCGGAGGCGCGAGGTCCGCAGCACTTACGTCTCCGAATCGTTCTTACTTCATCGGTTTTCCTTCAACGGGTTTACCGTTCGTTGTCAAAACTTGGATTTCATGGGCGCGGTGGTTGGTGTAGGTCCAGACGATTTTCTTGTCGCGAGTGACTTCGAAAATTTTG
>JANMNK010000603.1:0-2093 GCA_031373875.1 Pirellulaceae bacterium
GGCAGCATCCGTTCAGCACGGACTCGAAATCGCGATAGCATACTTCACCCCATCCGAAAGGGCTTACGGCTATTTTCGAGTTTTGCAATTCGAAGACAAAGGCGCTTCGCGATACGCGATTCGATCCTGTTGTCGAACACCCGAGTGCGGCAACTCTCGAAAAGACATCCTGGCGATGCGCACTATATAGGGGTTCGCTGCCAATTCCGAAACGCGTGTTTACATCGATATTCCGAATGCTACTCGGCGAAATCAACGTCGGGAACTGCTGCTTGGCCAGCCAATGCAGATTCAAAAGTTCTGAGACATCGTGCACATGTACGTAGTTTCCAAAACCTGTATTCCATCCGATTTCGAGCTTATTCGCATCCTTGCCGTATTTTGAAAGCGTTTCGTCTGGCTCCACTACGGCACAGTGAATGTTATACAGTTTCGCAAAAAAGTCCGAATGCATACGATTGTCAAACCAAGGTCGGTCATAGTTTGACTTGTCGCGAAAGAGCTGACTTTTCCAGTAACGATCAACTTGCGGCAGTACCTCAAACTGCGTGTTACCAGCGCTGTCTCGATTGTCGACCCAAATCAACTGCTTCGTAAGCGGCCGCAATCGTTCCAGGAAGCGAATAGATTCCTCCTTCGGCTTCCGATAAAGCAGTTTGCAGTCGACCAGAGTTACATCCGCCGCCTGCGGACTTTCGGTATCGTAGCGATAGCGAATCTTCGCGCCCAAACGTTTAAAGGGTCGCATGCCTAGTACGAGCGGATAGAAAATGCGAGCCGGTACGCGCATGCGGCATAGGTTTTGCGGCCGCGAGTATACCTGAATGTGAACCATCTAAGCAGCTGGCGAGCAGTGAACGGCAGTTTTGTATAGGCGCTCGTAAGCGCTTATCATCGACGTCATACCGTACTCTTTCCTTTGGCGTTCTAGCGCGTTTTTAGAAAATCGTTGTCGCACGTCAACAGACTGCAACGCCAATAGACCATTGACCAAGCCCGCGATATCGTTCGGCCCAACCACTATGCCACACGGGGATGTATTTGAGAGCATATGAGCCGCATCTCCGACATCGGTCGCAATGCAAGGAAGTCCTGCGGCCATCGCTTCCAGAATGGATTGGCTCATTCCTTCGCTGCGGCTGGAGTTAACATATACATCCATGGATGCGAGAAACCGCCAAACATTAGCTTGCTCGCCCACGAAATGAACATGTTCCGTCAAATTGAGCTTACGGGTCAATTGAACCAATGATTCCCGCTGGGTACCATCGCCCACCAACACTAGGTGTGGGCGCACCCCGGTGCCGTGAACTTGGGCCAAAGCGCCAATGAGCAATTCGAAATTCTTCACTGGCGCGAGACGCCCAACGCTGCCAATCAAACACTCGTCACCATTAATTCCCAACTCGCTTCGAGCGGAACTCCGAAAACTACTCAACTGTTCTTGGGTAAATGGAGCATCCAGGCCGTTAGGGATCACATGAATACGCTCTTCGGCTACTCCCGTGATTTTGCACATGCCGCTGGCAACTCGCCGACTGTTGGTGGTCAACGCGTTGATTCGCCGACAGGCCCAACGCATTGCGAGGAATCGCATTCGAGACTTAACCGGGCCGCACCGATCGGTACCCAAGAGCGATCCACGCTCTCCATGCACTTGAACAAGCTCCCTGATTCGTCTGGCTGCGAAGTAAGTCTCTAGAAGTGTGCCCCAATTGTGTGAGTGAACCACATTTGTCTCTAGGGCAGCCAATGCCGACGAAATCAATCCTACAGCCCTTAGGCGGTTGCCACGCTGCAAGTGAAGCTCTACGACTTGGACATCCTCTTTTTCAATCCAATCGCAGGCCGCACCCGCGCGATCCAAACACAAAAGGCTTACGCGGAATCGATCGCGAGATAACCCATTTGCAATATTTGCCAAACACCTTTCGGTTCCGCCAGTGTCCATCCGAACGATGACTAACGTGACATGGATAATAGGCCGCGTACTCATCCTTTTAAGATACGTAGTCTCGCTGATGCGCGTGCTTCGCTGTCATTTTTAGCATCAATTTTGACCTTGGAGGCGGGCGGAAGTTGCGCTGTTTTAG
>JANMNK010000618.1:0-2027 GCA_031373875.1 Pirellulaceae bacterium
GAAAATGCGATTTTTGGTTCGAAACGTGTTGTGTTCGGGGAGCTGATATTTTTTCTACGAAATAAATCGTACACACTGGTTAACGCCTGGCTCGGAAATGCTCCGGTCCAGGCGTTTTGCTTTTTCCGCCTTGTTTTCAAAGGGTTTGCAACAAACCCAAACTCTCTGTTTTTCAAACGTGCGATTTTCTTGCGATCGCAATTTGGAAAATGTGGACGCCAAATCGCACCTATCGCAAAAAGTTCTCTGATTCTCTGTTTCGCTTCTGACAACGGGGTTAACACACTGACAGCAGGGTTAACATAAAATGAGAACGAGTTGGGTAGGTTGGGCAAATGTGGAAAGCCTGTCCCACAACGAAGCTGCATCGTTCAACAGACGGTTGTTGTCCAAACAGCATTGGCAGTGGCCAGTCGTCGGCTTCCACCGTGCAAAATCCTAGCCCAACTTCCCCAACAACTTGGCGTCGCGTAAGGGGTGCAATCCCAGTTTACGGACAGGTTTGCTAGCGACCTTCCTTAAGATGCCCTCATTGGCGACGTGCTGACGTGGGATAGAATCCAATGCTTCGATGGATCGAATTCTGTTCTCGCAGCAAGGAAGCTGGTGTACTCATGCACGGTGTTACTATGGACGGTCAACAAGGCAAATTCATCGAGTCAACGCAAGAAATGATTCTTCGATTCACGTCGGAGATTAGCACCCAATCGCTGACATGGACCCAGCAAATTATCGACTCCCCCGCCGACTTGGAATCCATTGAACGCGATGTCCATGACGCCTATGCGCGTGGAGCCGATATGCTCATTGCTGGATTGATCGCCGTTTCGTTCAAGGATGGCAAGGTGCTCCAAGCCGCTGAGCAAACGCGACGGCAATTCTCACGTCCGCTGCAAAAAGGACGCGAGCGATCTGTCGCCGTTCAATTGCTCGGCGGCATGATCATCTGGGCAACAACCTTGTATTGTGAACCAAAGAAGCCGCGATTTCGCAAAGACGATGCGCCGCGAGTCGGACTGGATATCACCTTGGCGCAGTTCGGATTCGGCAAAGCTGTCTCACCTGGTTTGCAATCACGAGTGGCTCGTCAAATGGCTTTGTGTCCTTCCATCGCCTTCACGCAACAAGAACTTCAGCCGCCAAGGCGTCGACCTCAATACCAAAGCGATTAAGCGAATCACGTATCAATGTGGAGACGGGTTACTGGCGCTGCGTCGGCACCGCATCCGGCTGCTGCGTCAAGGGAAACTCAAGTCAACCGGCGAGCTGGCTGGCAAGCGTGTCTCCGTGCAGATCGATGGCGGACGCATGAAAATACGCGGGAAAATGCAGCTTAGGGCGCCGTTCGTTGAACCGACCGATGCGGACGGTTTGCTCAGCGGTGATGCCCCAGGGCGGTCCAAGGCAACACCGCGACGAACCTTCGCGGCGGATTGGCGAGAACCGAAACTGATGACCATCTTCATTCACGATGAACACGGCAAGATGGTCAAGAAGACCAAGGCGACGATGGACGGGACATTGCTTGGCCCCGATGCGATCGCAGAAATCGTCGCCATGCATCTGCATCGCCTGGGTGCGTCAGAGGCACTCAGAGTGACGTTCGTCGCCGATGGTGCTCCCTGGATCTGGGATCGGATCGATCGGATCATTGAATTGGCTGGACTGAAGAACGTGCCGACTTATCAAGTGCTTGATTGCTGCCACGCGGTACATCACGTTTCGTTGGCATTGGCGTCGTTGGGTCTGAGCCGCGAGCAACGCAACCCACTGTACCGCCAACTTTGTAGCCAACTTCGTAACGGTCAGTGGCAACAGGTGGTCGCAACGTTGAGTGAACTTCAAGACCCTGAGTCGCCGATCGCAGAACTGGAGACGCAGATCTCTTATATTCGCCGCCATGGCGAAGCGAGTCGATTGATGTATGTACGTTACAAGCAGTTGGGCATCCCCTACGGAATCGGAGCGATTGAGAGCGGAATCCGACGCGTGATCAATTTACGACTCAAGAGCAACGCGATGTTCTG
>JANMNK010000636.1:0-2465 GCA_031373875.1 Pirellulaceae bacterium
ACTGAATTTTTGGTTCGAAAAGTGTAGGACGGGTCTCCAGGCCCGTCTTTTGTGGATACTGACGGGCCTGGAGACCCGTCCTACAACCCCAAAATTTAGCAGTGGCGGTGCACTAGATTCACGTTGAAGCGATGTTTTCCAGGGGCTCGGATATGCCGTCTCGCGACTTTGTTGAGATGGCAACAACTTAGTCGTTGTCGGAACGAAGCACCGAGATGAACGCTTTTTGGGGAATGTTCACACTGCCGAATTGCTTCATTTTCGCTTTGCCCTTTTTCTGCTTTTCGAGCAATTTGTTTTTGCGAGTCACGTCGCCACCGTACAGCTTGGCCGTCACGTCCTTGCGAAAAGGCTGAATTGTTGATCGGGCGATGATGTCGCCACCGATCGCGCCTTGGATCGGAATCTTGAACTGGTGGCGAGGGATTGCTTCGGCCAATTGTTCGCAATAGTGCAGCGCACGGGTTCTCGACTTGTCGCGATGGACGAGGTACGACAAAGCATCCACTGGCTCGTGATTGACGAGAATGTCGACCTTTACAATGTCCGTGGCGCGATACTCAATGGGTACGTAATCAAATGAACCGTAGCCACGAGTGATCATCTTGAGCTTGCCGTAAAATTCAAACAGGACTTCTCCAAGCGGCATTTCGCTCGACACTTCGACTCGACCTGCGGACAGGTAGTTCATGGTCTGGCTGTCCGAACGATGCTCGCGACAAAGCTCCATGACCGGCCCCACGTATTCTTCGGGAATAAGAATGGAGGCTTTGATATAAGGCTCGGTCGTCGATTCAATCGACATCGGATCGGGCCAGTAACTTGGATTGTCGACATCACGTATCGAGCCATCTTTGAGTTCAATTTTGTACTTGACCGATGGAGCTGAGATGACAAGTCCAAGATCGAACTCGCGCTGCAATCGTTCTTGAATGACGTCAAGGTGCAATAGTCCAAGGAAGCCACAGCGAAAGCCGAACCCCAGAGCCGCCGAACTATCTTTTTCGAAGGTCAGGGCCGCGTCGTTGATCGCCAGTTTTTCCAACGCCTTGGTCAAGTCGGGATATTCGTCCGCACTCATCGGATAGATCGACGAGAAAACAACTTGCTTGGCTTTCTTGTAACCGGCGATCGGTTCGGCAGCTTGTCGCTCGAGATGCGTCAGCGTGTCGCCGATCTCGATATCCTTGACGCTTTTGACGCCCGCAACGATGTAACCCACTTCGCCAACGCTAAGCTGCTTTTTCGGGATCAGCTTGATTTGGTTGTACCCTAACTCGTCAACTTTGTAGTCGCGGCCAGCGTGCATAAAGAGTATTGTCTCGCCCGCTTTGAGCGTACCTTCCACCACGCGGACTTGGAGGATCACGCCGCGATACGTATCGAAATGCGCGTCGAATACCAATGCCTTGAGCGGTGCATTGGGGTCTCCCTTTGGGCAAGGCAAATGCGACACGATGCCTTCCAGCAAATCGCCAATCCCCAGCCCGGTTTTCGCGGAAACGGGAATTGCGGCAAACGGATCGAGCCCCAAGTCAGCATCGATTTCTTCGCGAACTTTATCAACGTCGGCGGCAGGCAAATCGATCTTGTTGATCACGGGCAGCAGGGTAAGGTTGTATTCCAACGCGAGATAAAGATTTGCCACCGTCTGTGCTTCGACGCCTTGGGATGCGTCGACAATGATCAGTGCGCCGTCGCACGCCATCAGGGAACGTCGGACTTCATGGGAAAAGTCGACGTGGCCTGGGGTATCGATCAGATTCAAGAGATAGTCTTGGCCGTCTTTGGCTCGATACGACAGCGTGATCGAGTTGCTTTTGATCGTGATCCCTCGCTCGCGTTCGATGTCCATCGAGTCGAGCAATTGATCATGGAACTCGCGTTGATTGACGCCTCCACAAGCTTGGATCAGACGATCCGCCAAAGTCGACTTGCCGTGATCGATGTGGGCAATGATGCAGAAATTGCGAATATTTTTCATGCGTGCTGTTTTTGAAGAATGAAGATTTTTGAGCGTGATTGCCAATTAACGATCATACTAAATGACGCATTTTCATGACAGGGATTGATTGTCGCGTCTCGATCGTGGTAGCTCTCTTTTCCCGAGCTTTTCTGTAACGCCGATATGAAACTTGGTGCCATAACGTCGGCAATTTTTCCAGATTTTGCATTTTCCCACAATCGACCAGCTCCAGCTAGTTTGCCAGCACTATGGAAAGCCAAGTCTGAATTCACGTTGCGACTCAGATTATTGCTCATCGTAAGCGGCTGTGATAACGAGTTCGGCGCGATATCCGGGTGCTGCTAATTGAGTATGGATGCATGCACGGCTTGGAGCATGCCCCAATGGAATCCAGGCCTCCCAAAGCTTATTGAACAAGGGCAAATCTTCTGGGCAAGGCAGATAGATCAGGACTTGGAGCAACCGCTGCCGCGAACTTTTTGCCAAGGCCAGTCGCTCA
>JANMNK010000680.1:0-2239 GCA_031373875.1 Pirellulaceae bacterium
GATGAAAGCCAAGCTTTGCCGTATCCCAAGCGGCTTGCAGTTTGTCCTGATCCTTCTATGAGCTACGCGGTCAAGTATTGGCCACCCGTTGGTCGAGTCGATAACGTTTACGGTGATCGGAATTTGGTCTGCGCTTGTCCCCCGATGGAAAATTATCAAGCCGATTCCGAAGCGGATGAAATATCCGCGAAAGAAATCGTTTCGCGTTAACATGCTCGCATAGCATAGAAAGATCGAAATAGACTGTTCGATGTGTGTTCTTAACGAATTGGATTCCATTCCTCGTTCCAAGTCGGAACGGGGACCAGCGGCAAGATACGGAAATTTTTTCACCCGTACTTTGATAAATGCTGGCCAGGTCGAACGAGGACTTAAGGCCGCTTCTTTTCAGGAGCAGGTGCGAGTGAGACTTGTAGAGAAAGTCGCTCCTTTTGCCGAGTAAGTTCGACGGTTTGCGGTTGGTCAACGGGCAGTTGTTCTACGATTTCTGCAAACTCAGCGGGAGTGTGGATCTTTTGTTGCGCGATAGAGATTAGAACGTCACCCATCTTAATGCCAGCCTGATCGGCCGGGGAACCTTTTGTAACAGACGAGACGTAAACGCCGCCTTGAATCGGAATGCCGGTAAACTGAGCCATGTCGAGTGAAAGCGGTTCGGCTCGCAATCCGATGTAGGACCGACGAACTTTTCCAATTTCTTGAAGTTCGCTGACGATCCATTTCATGCGGTTCGATGGAATAGCAAAACCAACACCCTGCGACGCTCCACTGCGCGAAGCGATGGCAGTATTGATGCCGACCAATTCACCATCGAGATTTGCAAGTGCACCACCCGAGTTGCCAGGATTGATCGATGCGTCCGTTTGCAGCAACTGGCCGACAACAAGTTCACGCAAGATACGTGCTTTGCCGGAGATAATCCCCACGCTAACCGTCTGATCAAAGCTGAACGGACTGCCGATGGCGAGAACCCAGTCTCCGACAGAAACAGCATCCGAGTCCGCGATCTTGACTGCGACCAGTGTTTCACGTGGCTCGATGTTCAATATCGCCAAGTCACTGGAGACATCGGATCGGATATTTGTGGCTTTAATTTCGTTGCCATCGTGTAAACGCACACGCACTTCGGTTGCATTGGCGACAACGTGATGATTCGTAACAATCAAGCCCTCGGCGGACAATATCACTCCGGAACCGATGCTTGGATACATCTCTTCGGTCGACAGCAATTCCAGAGTCTCCAAAGTCGAAGCTGTATTTTCCATCTTGGCCATTACCGTCACAACCGAAGGCAGCAATTTTTTTGCCGCTGACTTGAAAGCATTCGATAGATCACGTGCTTGGTCAATTTCGACAGTCGGGGCATTTTTTTGTTGCGATTCTGCGACCGCCGGTTCTTGAGCAAATCCTAATTCCGTGATCAAGACGATCGATAGCAGTGCGACCCAAGCGACGTTTACTACATGGGAAAATGAATTCGTTGATGTGTTCTTGAGCATGAGAGCGGTTCAATCAAAAAAAGGTTGGAGGTTGGCTCAAGCTTTGTGGCTTGTCGGTAGTCCAGCTATCACAAGGAAACTTTGCGAGTTTGTTAGTCCACGGACACAATGGCTTTTATTACCCGATTTTGGGGAAGTAAGAAGCTGGGGAATGTCTCGATCAGGTTTTCGAAATTGGTATGGTGTGTAATCCAAGGAACGGTATTAATTCGACCTTCTTCGATCAGCGAGATGATCCGCGTAAAGTCACCCGATAAAGCATTTCGGCTTGCCAAGATGGTAACTTCTCGACGATGCAAAATAGGCGTATGTGGCAGTGTGATCATGTTCTGCGTAATTCCAACATACACCAGTCGAGCGCCGAACGCACAGTATTCCAGCGCGCTTGCCATACTCAAATTGTTTCCCGTTGCATCGATAACGACATCAGCCATTTGGCCATTTGTCAGTGCTTTCAATTGATCGATCGCTTCGGTCGGAGCATCAGGAACGAGTTTGATCACATCAGGAATACCTATTCTCTCGCGAACAAACTCGAGTCGTGAAGGTTCGACATCCAGCACGATGGTTCGCGCTCCAGCGATTCGGCAGAATTCAACGGCAGACAACCCGATTGGTCCGGCACCGATGACAAGCACGTTTTCTTGTGACTGAACGTTCGCACGATTTACGGCATGGCAACCGATGGCCAAAGTCTCAACTAAAGCCATTTGCTCGAAAGTCAAATTGTTCGCCGGGTG
>JANMNK010000988.1:0-1629 GCA_031373875.1 Pirellulaceae bacterium
CTTGAACCGAGCGGCGAGAACCTAGTGCTGAAGAAGTACTACCACATTGGCTTTGCAGCCGATACGCCAAATGGCTTAGTAGTGCCGGTGATTCGCAATGCAGATCAAAAATCAATTGTTGATATCGCTAAAGAAATGACTGAGCTGGCTGCAGCCGCTATTGGGAATTGTCGTGCAGAACAAGTGTTAGTGATGAGTACCGGCGTGATCGGTCGGTTCTTGCCGATGGCGAAAATTCGGGATGGCATTACTCGCGCCGCAGCCGAGTTGGCGTCCGGTGATGGTCCGTATCTGAATGCGGTTGACGGGATCATGACGACGGACGCCTTTCGCAAAACAGCTAATCGCTCGTTTTCCCTATCCAACGGGCACACATACACTCTCGCCGGAATGACCAAGGGCGCGGGCATGATCGGTCCCAAGATGGCGACGTTACTTGGATGTTTGATTACCGACGCGCCTCTCAATTCCGATCAAGCACAACGGATGCTCAAGTACGCTGTCGATCGCTCCTTTAACTGCATTACCGTCGAAGGCCACATGAGCACAAACGACTCCATCGTGCTGCTGTCGAGCGGGAACAGCGACGCCCATTCATCACTGAGCGGAGCGGATGAATCCGAGTTTCGCGAACAGTTAACGCAAGTTTGTATCGAGCTCGCCAAGCAAATCCCGGACGATGGTGAAGGTGCGACGCACTTGATCGAGATTCATATTCGTGGGGCCGCATCGGACGACGACGCAAATAGGATCGCGCGAAGCATCGCGTTGAGCAATCTTGTGAAGACGGCGATCACCGGTGGCGATCCTAACTGGGGCCGCATCGTTTCGGCTGCCGGCTATGCTGGTGTTCCCATCCAGCCCGACAAGATGGCCTTGCGGCTAAATGGGCTCGAACTTTTCGACCGAGGCGAGCCTTTGCCGTTTTCTACAAAAGAGGTTAGCGAATCCATCAAAGGCTCAAAGCTGACGGTCATTGAATTAGCAGTCGGTAGCGGGTCGGGCATTGCCACGCACTGGACGACGGATTTGAACGCGGAATACGTGCGTTTCAATTCGGAATACACGACCTGATCGTTCCACCCGCTTCGGAATTTTCCTGATGCGTCGCGTGCAAACGTCACATCCCCGTCGCGCGAATGTAGTCGGCTTCGCGAAACACTAACATCGGATCAATCCCAACGACAACGTAGTCAATAGTTTCGATCGGTTTCTCGCTCAACTGCATGCGCACACGGAATTGAGGTGGAGTCAAACCTGGAACCTGATCGAGAATTTCGAACATGTCTAGTTTTTCACCCTCTTGCCAACGCGCTTCGAAAACTTCAATCTGCGGTTTCGAAGCGATTGCTTGCCCATAAGGATGACCAGCTTTCCAAGCTTCCAATGCGGAAGTGAGTATCACGCGCGCTTTCGACTCCTCGGGCATGTACGCTGCAGTCCGATCGCGATTGCAGCTCACTAACACAGGTGACAACATCAAAATGGAGAGTAATAGTAGCTTGCGAGTCATTTGGCAACTTTCAACTCGGGGCATCGCACTTCATCATGTAATTTTCGCCATCGGCGACGACGAACAGCATAAAAAGCAACTGGTATCAACAAATCAACAACTTCGTCGGCGATCAA